>DATNBT010000027.1:0-11442 GCA_035571855.1 Vicinamibacterales bacterium | reverse complement strand
GATCGCTTTGCGGCGGCGGTGAAGGCCGATGCACACTATCCGGGCGCCGAGCTGCAGCTCGCCGAGTCGCTGCGGAGATCGGGCCGCGCCGCCGATTCGCTCCCGCACTACATGCGCGTCCTCGCGTTGGATCCGCGTGTCGCCGACGCGCGCGTCGGCTACGCGATGGCGCTGACGCGTCTGAAACGGTACGGAGAGGCGCGCGGAGAGCTGATCGAGGCCACGCGCGCGCAGCCCGACGAGCCTGCGCCGTCTCAGGCGCTGGCCCGGTTCCTGGCGGCGGCGCCCGACGATCGCGTCCGGGACGCGCGCCAGGCGATGGACATCGTCCAGCGGCTGATGAAGAGGCCGCACGAGATCGATGTGTACGAAGCGATGGCGATGACGCTGGCGGAACTCGGGCAGTACGATCAGGCGGTGCAGTGGCAGCGCGGCGCGATCGCGGCCGCCGAAAAAGCCGGACGCGCGGACGTCGCCGGCCGCTTCGCCGTCAACCTGAAGCTGTTCGAGAACCACATGCCGTGCAGGACGCCGTGGAGAGACGATGAATCCGCGGTGCCGGGGCTGAAATAGACACTGAAAAGAAGGACTGGTATGTCTCTCCGAGCGCGACTGATTCTGGCGTTGGTGGTGGTGAGCGCGGTCGCTGTCGCGGGACAGACCACGGTACGGTATCCGGCGAAAGACGAGGGCGTCGACTCGCTGGCCGCGCGCGCGAAAGCGCAGCGTGAGACGGTGGGGCAGTTCAAGGTCGACTACCAGTTCCAGTTCAAGGATCTCGTGAAGGAAAGCGGGATCACCTTCGTGCAGCACGCCGTGGACGATGCGGGGCTGTATCACAAGCCGGTGCACTACGACCACGGCACGGGGATCGCCGTCGCGGACGTGGACGGCGACGGCCTCGAGGACGTCTACTTCGTCAACCAGATCGGCGGCAATCAGCTCTGGAAGAATCTCGGCGGCGGCAAGTTCAGGAACATCACCGCCCAGGCCGGCGTCGCGCTCGCGGATCGCATCGGCGTCACGGCGTCGTTCGCGGACGTCGACAACGACGGCGACCAGGATCTCTTCGTGACGACCGTCCGCGGCGGGAACGTCCTGTTCGAGAACGACGGCAAGGGACATTTCAAGGACATCTCGAAGGCGGCCGGCGTGGACTACGTCGGGCACTCGTCGGGCGCGGTGTTCTTCGATTACGACAACGACGGGCTGCTCGATCTCTACCTCTCCAATGTCGGCAAGTACACGACCGAGGTCAAAGGCCGCGGCGGCGCGTACGAAGGCGTGCAGGACGCATTCTCCGGCCACCTGCACGGCGATCGCACCGAGCCGAGCATCCTGTACCGCAATCTCGGCCACAACAGGTTCAAGGACGTGACCGCCGATGTCGGACTCGGCAAGCCGATCTGGAACGGCGACGCGAGCGTCGCGGATCTGAACGGCGACGGCTTCCCGGATCTCTACGTGCTCAACATGCAGGGGGCCGATCATTTCTACGAGAACGATCACGGCCGACGCTTCGTCGACCGGACGGCGCAGTACTTTCCGAGGACCCCGTGGGGCAGCATGGGGATCAAGTTCTTCGACTACAACAACGACGGCCGTCCGGATCTGTTCATCACCGACATGCACTCGGACATGAGCATCGAAGTCGGTCCAGACAAGGAGAAGCAGAAGGCGAAGATCCAGTGGACCGAGGCGTTCCTCCGGGGCCCGCTCAGCTCGTTCGTCTTCGGCAACGCCTTCTACAGGAATCTTGGCGGCGGGAAGTTCGAAGAGATGTCCGATCGCGCCGGCCTGGAGAACTACTGGCCCTGGGGGCCGAGCATCGGCGACCTCAACGCCGACGGCTGGCAGGACGTGTTCATCGCGTCTTCCATGAATTTTCCGTTCCGCTACGGGATCAACTCGCTGATGCTCAACAACCGGGGCGAGAAGTTTCTCGACAGCGAGTTCCTGCTCGGCGTCGAGCCGCGGCGCGGCGGACGCACGCACACGCCGTGGTTCGACGTCGACTGCGGCACGAAAGATCCTGAAGCGCTCAAGCGCTGGCCCAATTCGGTCCAGGATCTGTGCAAGGGCCGTTCGGGAAAGCTGAGGGTGATGGCGACGCTCGGCAGCCGCTCGTCGGTGATCTTCGACCTCGATCAGGACGGCGATCTCGATCTGATCACCAACGACTTCAACTCGGAGCCGCAGGTGCTCGTCAGCGATCTCGCGCAGCGGAAGACGATTCACTGGCTGAAAGTCGTGCTGACGGGGACGAAGTCGAACCGGAACGGGCTCGGCGCGAAGGTGCGCGTCACTGCCGGGGGCCGCGTGCTCACGCAGTGGCAGGACGGAAAGTCCGGCTACCTCTCGCAAAGCGTGCTGCCGCTGTATTTCGGCCTCGGCGACGCCGCCGGGGTCGATCGCGTCGACGTCGACTGGCCGTCCGGAGCGAAGCAGGCGGTCACGACCGGGCTCAAGGCAAATTCGACGCTGCGGGTGACCGAGCCGCGCTAGTATTTCGGCACACACATCCTGAACGGAGGCGCTTTATGCGTAAGACACTCGTCGCCGTTTTCGTCGTTGTGCTCGCCGCGCGTTTCTTCGCGCAAACTCCGGCACCGGCCGGCCCGGTCACGCTCGACGCCGTCGCGAAAGCGCTCGGCGCCAGCCGGGGACTCACGCAGGTGCAGTTCTCGGCGACCGGCAGCAACAACGCGTACGGCCAGGCGTGGAAGGCCGACATGCCGTGGCCCGCGTTCAAGATCTTCGCGTATACCGCGACGGTCGATTACGCCGTGCCCGCGATGCGCATCGATCTCCAGCGCACCAATCCCGACACGACGCCGGTCAGGGGCGGCGGCGGACTCCCGCTGCTCGCGCCGCAGCAGCAGATTCAGCTCGTGAGCGGAAAGACCGCGTGGAATCTCGTGCCGTCCGCCACAGGCAGCGCGCCCGCTGTGCAGCCACAGCCCGCCGCCGTGAACGATCGTCTGCTCGCGCTCTGGACGCTGACGCCGCAGGGCGTCATCAAGGCGGCGATGGCGAACAACGCGACGATCGCGGGACGCGTCATCAGCTTCAAGGTCGGCGACACGGCAGTGAAGGCGACGGTCGGCGCGAACAACCTGATTACGTCCGTTCGCACCGTCGGCGACGCGGCGGTCCTCGGCGATGTGACGACGGAGACGACGTTCGGCAGGTATGAGGAGCAGAAGGGTCTGAAGTTCCCGATGCACATCGTGCAGAAGCAGGGCGGCTTCCCGATCCTCGACCTCACCGTCGCGGCCGTGCGTCCGCAGAGCAACGTGACGATCGACGTCCCGGCCGCCGCGTCAGCCGCAGGCGCGCCGGCGCCGGCGCCGGCCGCGGTGCGCGTCGACACGCAGAAGGTCGCCGAGGGCATCTACTACCTCACGGGCGGCAGCCATCACTCGGTCGCCGTCGAATTCAAAGACTACGTGGTCGTCATCGAAGCGCCGCAGACGGATGAGCGCGCGGTCGCCGTGTTCGACGCGGTGAAGAAGACCATTCCGAACAAACCGATCAGATACGTGGTGAACTCGCACAACCACTTCGATCATCTCGGCGGCGTGCGCGCCGCGATGGCCGAGGGCTACACGGTCGTCACCCATACGAGCAACGTCGCGTACTACCAGCGCATCGCGGCGATGCCTCACACGGTGAACCCGGACCGACTGTCGAAGTCGCCGAAGAAGCCGGTGATCGAAGGCGTGTCGGACAAGCGCGTGTTCACGGACGCCACGAACACGCTCGAGCTCTATCGCGTGTCGACCGATCACAACGACGCGATGCTCGTCGCCTACCTGCCGAAAGCGAAGCTGCTGGTGGAAGCCGACCTGTGGAACCCGCCGGCCGCGAACGCGCCGCCCGCCGTCGCGGTGAATCCCGTGACGGTTCAACTCGTCGACAGCGTCAAAAAGCTGAACCTCGACGTGCAGCAGGTGGCCGGGCTGCACGGCCGTCTCGCGACGGTTCAGGAACTGCGGACCGCGGCGGGGTTGTAGCGCTCCGAATACAGGCGCCCGAAGCGTGGATCCGCGCGGAGCGGATCCATCTTCGGGTCCACGTCGATCGAGAACAGCCAGACCGAGCTGTCTTCGTACGCGCGCGCGAGCTCCTCGAACGCGCCGTCGCGCTGGCCGACGGCGCTCCGGAACAGCGTCATGTAGTACGGATCGACGTACTCGGACCGCCGGATGTGTTCCATCGCGTCGAGAATCGCGAGCGCCTCGTCGCGGCGTCCCAGGCGGGCGAGGCACATGCCTTCGTGCGCGCGCATCCACGTCGAGTCCGGCGCCATCGCGCTCGCCGTCCGGTACTGCGCGAGCGCCTCCTCGAGCCGGCCTGAAAACTCCAGCGCCTGCGCGTAGTTCGCCCGAAGCACCTGCAGGTACGGATGCAGCTCGATGCCGCGCGCGCCGACCTCGAGCGCGCCGGCGTAGTCGCGCATCCAGAACCGCACGAGCGTCTCGGTGGCCGGCAGCAGCGGCACCAGCGGATCGACCGCCTCGCATCGCTGCAGGATGTTCAGCGCCTTGTCTCCCCGTCCGCTCGCGGCGTACAACCGCGCGAGACGCAGGTACGCGACGGCGATGCCGGGGTCGTCGCCGATGGCGGCGAGGAACTCGGACTCCGCCTCGGGCACTCTGCGCTCGAACTGGTGCAGCGCATGCGCGCGATCGCAGCGCAGCTCCGGCGTCAGGCCGCCGAGCTGCACCGCCCGTTCGTGGGCGCCGAGAAAGAGCGTCCTCATCTCGCGCGACGGCCGCATGCCGAACGTCGCGAGCGCGAGATAGGTCTGCGACAGTCCAAGATACGCGCGGCAGTCGGCGGGAGTCTGGGCGATCGCCTGTTCGAAGCACTCGATCGCCCGGTTGAAGCCCTCGCGCGTGCGGCGGTGCCAGAAGTGCCAGCCGCGGCGCACGAGCTCGTCGGAGCGGGGCACCTCGATGCGGTACCCGAGTTTCGGCTTGTTGATGATCCACGTGCCGAACTCGCCGAGGCTCTTGCGGACCTCGCTGATCGTGACGTCGACGGTGTGGCGGGAGACGATGGTGCCCTGCCAGGCTTCCTCGATCATCTGCTCGTAGCGGACGGTTTCGCCGCCGTGACGGAGCAGGACGCGCAGCGCCGCGAGGCCCTGCGGCCGGAGCTTGACGTCACGGCCGTCGCGCGAGAGGCGCGTCGCGGCGACGTCGATGCTGAACGGGCCGAAAACGATGTCGGTCATGGCCGAGCGTCGGCATTATAGTGATTTCGTCATGCTGCTCGCATTCATCGCCCTCCTGGCCCAGCTCGTGTCGCCGGCGCTGCCGCTGCAGAACCTCGGTCTCGAGCACCTCGACATTGTCGTTCCTGATACAGCGGCGTCGGCGAGGTTCTACACGCGCGTCTTCAAGAGCGCGCTGCACCAGCAGCCGGTGCGGGACTCGATTCGCTACTTCATCCTGCTCGGCGATCTGCCCGCCGATCGACAGGTCGGCTACATCGCGATCGGCGCCGGCGGCGGACGTCCGCCGTCCATCGGTCATTACTGCACGCTCGCGAAGGTGTACGACCGCGCGGGCATGGCGAAGCAGCTGATGGACGCCGGCTTTCCGGGTATTCGCGGCAACGGCGGTCTCGGCATGTGGCCCGATCCGGACGGCATCGAGCTGCAGCTGTTTCAGCCGCCGGCGGGGCTGGTGACGGCGGCGGTGCCGTCGGATCTCGACGCGCGCCGTGACGGTCTGGTCACGCCGCTCGGCGTCGATCACGTGCTGCTGCTCGTCGGCGACGTCGACAAGGCGCTGCCGTACTACCGGCTCGTGTACGGCGACCGCGCGATTGGAAAAAGGGAAGGCGGACGGCTCTGGCTGAATCTGGAGAAGTCGACGCGCATCGGCCTGGAGAAAGTCACCGACGGCATGCCGCGCATCGGACACTTCGCGATCAAAGTCGCGCCGTACGATCGCGCGGCGGTGACGAAGCGGATTCAGGACGCCGGAGGAAAGATCCTGCCGTCGCCGGATGAACCGGATGTGCTCCGGTTCACCGACAACAACGGGATTATCGTGGAGCTACGATCTTGATCGCCTTGAGCGATTCGGTCTCGGTCGGCAGGTCCGCCTGCGCCAGCGGGAACTTGTTGAAGTTCAGGATGAACGCGATGAGATCCGACACCTGATCGCGCTTCAGGCTGCCCGGGTTGTCCGCCGGCATCGTCGCGCGAATCCTCTCGAACAGCGAGCCGACGTTCTCGTCCTTCCAGTTGGCCATGAAGTCCGTGCCGGCGAGCGCGGGCGCCGTGCCGCTGCCCGCGAGCTGCGCGTCGTGGCAGGCGGCGCACTGCATCGAGTAGGTGTCCCCGCCGCGCTTCACCTGCGCGTCGGTGCCGATGCCGTCGTTGGTCGTCTTGCCCTGCGCGTAAACCGTCGCCGCGGCGAGCGCGAGCGCCGACAGAAGAATGAAAGCGGGCTTTTTTATCATGCGCGTATTTTACTAGGCCCCGGCCTCCGGCCCCTAGCCTCTAGCGGTAATTTCCGAAGCTGAGCGAGACGCCGAAGTCGTGCCCGCGCAGATGCTGCATGGCCAGCTGCAGTTCGTCCTTCGAGGGCGAGGTGACGCGGACCTGATCGCCCTGAATCGACGCCTGGACCTTCTTGAACTTCTTGTCCTTGATGAACTTCACGATCTCGCGGGCGGCTTCGATCGGGAGGCCCTGCTGAATCGTGATCACGCGGCGGAGTTTCCCGCCGGCGGCGGGCTCCGAGTCGCCGTTCTTGAAGTTCTTCACGGGCACGCCGCGCTTGGTCAGCCGTCCCATCACCATTTCCCAGACGGCGTTCATCTTCATCTCGTCGTCTGTCAGGAGCGTCAGCGCCTTGGCGGTGACGTCGAGCGTAATCTCCGCGGTGACGCCCTTGAAGTCGTACCGCTGGGTGATTTCCTTGCGGGCCTGATTGAGCGCGTTGTCGACCTCGGCGAAGTCGACGGGCGAGGTGATGTCGAAGGAGGACGTATCCGCCATACGGGGATTCTAATTCGGGCGTTAGAATACGCGCCATGCCGGACCCCGTGACCACCTCCTCGCGCCCCGAGGCGGCGCCGCTGCTCTCGAGAGAACGCATCATCGCGTCGCCGGGATTCAACCGGTGGACCGTGCCGCCGGCCGCGCTGGCGATTCATCTGTGCATCGGCATGGCGTACGGCTTCAGCGTCTTCTGGCTGCCGCTGAGCAGGGCCATCGGCATCACGCAGTCGGCGCCCGAGGACTGGAAGATCAGCACGCTGGGGTGGATGTTCACGCTGTTCTTCGTGATGCTGGGATCGTCGGCGGCGCTCTTCGGCGCGTGGGTCGAGCGCGAAGGGCCGCGCAAGGCCGGAGTCGTGTCCGCGGTCTGCTGGAGCGGCGGCTTCTTCATCTCCGCACTCGGGATCTACCTGCACCAGATCTGGATGCTGTGGCTCGGGTCGGGCGTCATCGGCGGCTGCGGCCTCGGCCTCGGGTACATCTCGCCGGTGTCGACGCTGATCAAATGGTTTCCGGATCGCCGCGGCATGGCGACGGGCCTCGCGATCATGGGGTTCGGTGGCGGCGCCATGATCGGCACGCCGCTCGCCGACGTCCTGATGAAGTACTTCGCGACGCCGGCGTCCGTGGGCGTGTGGCAGACGTTCGTCGTCCTCGGCGTGATCTATTTCGTCGTGATGATGGCGGGCGCGTTCGGCTACCGGCTGCCGCATGCCGGCTGGAAGCCCGCGGGCTGGACGCCGCCCGCGGACACCGCGGTGACGGCCGACAGGGGATCGGTGCCGGTCGACGTCGCGTGGAGGACGAAGCAGTTCTGGCTCGAGTGGGTCGTGCTCTGCATGAACGTGACGGCGGGCATCGGGATCCTCGGCATCGCGTCGCCGATGATCCAGGAGATTTTCAAGGGCCGCGTGACGGCGTCGGCGGCCGCGGGATTCATCGGGCTGCTGAGCCTCTTCAACATCGCCGGCCGCATCTTCTGGGCGTCGCTGTCGGATCGGATCGGCCGCAAGACCACCTACATGGTGTTCTTCGCGCTCGGCATGCTGCTGTACGCGTCGGCGCCCACGGCGGGCCGCACCAGCCTCGGGGTCTTCGTCGCCATCTACTGCATCATCATCTCGATGTACGGCGGCGGCTTCTCGACGATCCCCGCGTACCTGGCCGACACGTTCGGCGTCGGCAACGTCAGCGCGATTCACGGGCGCATTCTCACGGCGTGGTCGACGGCCGGCATTCTCGGTCCGGTGCTGGTGAATTACATCCGCGAGTTCCAGCTCGATCGAGGCGTCGCGCCGGCCAACGTCTACACGTTCACGGCGTATATCCTCGTCGCGTTCCTCGGCGTCGGCCTTGTGTGCAACCTCGCCGTTCGCGCCGTCGACCGCAGCCTGTTCACGCTCGCGCCCGCGAGGAAGGCGGCGTCCGCCGGCGGCGCCGCGGCCGTCGAGGATCGTCCCGGCGAGTGGGGACTCGTCGCGATCGGCTGGCTGCTCGCGGGAATTCCGATCTGCTGGGGTGTCTACAAAACGCTGGCACTGGTCAGTCAGATGTTCCGGTGAACCCGGGAATCCGATCATCTCGTCATTGAGGCATGTGATGCGAAAGCTTCTGACGGCCGCATTCGTCACCGCACTCTCTGTGTCGCTCGCGGCGCAGTGGGTGAATCACCCGACGGCGAACATCCCGCGCCTGGCGAACGGCAAGGCGAATCTGTCCGCGCCGACGCCGCGCAAGCCGAACGGCCAGCCGGATCTGTCCGGCATCTGGCAGGTGCCGGGCCTCAAGTACCTGATCAACTTCGCCGCCGACGTGAAGGACGTCCCGTTTCAGCCGTGGGCCGAAGCGATCTACAAGGAGCGCCGCGAGAACAACGGCAAGGACGATCCGAACAACCGCTGCCTGCCGTCGATCACACCCGAGAAGATCGCGGTGACGTCGCCGTGGAAGATCGCCGAGATTCCAGGCGAGGTGATCGTGCTCTACGAATCGCGGACGATCTTCCGGCAGATCTTCACCGACGGCCGCTCGTTTCCGGCCGACATGCAGCCGTCGTGGCAGGGCTACTCGGTCGGCCGCTGGGACGGCGACACGTTCGTCGTCGACACGCGCGGCTTCAACGACAAGGGCTGGCTCGACACGAACGGGCACCCGGTCACCGACGCGCTGCATGTGACCGAGCGCTACACGCGCAAGGACTTCGGTCACATGGACGTCGCGATCACGATCGACGATCCGAAGGCGTACACGCGTCCGTGGACCGTCGTCGAGCCCGCGGTGTACCAGCCGGATACCGAACTGATTGAATACATCTGCGAGGAGAACAACAAAGACCCGCAGCACATCGTCGGAAAATAAAGCCGGACATCCTTCTTTCGTGCCTTCGTGATGAACGTTGATGGAGTGAGCTATAAAGCCGGGATATCTGCTCGCGATCGTTGCTCTACTGACCATGGGCCAGACGGCTCGGCCAGACAATCCACAGTCGCTCGGGCACGTCGACGCCGCCAGAAAGCTCGCCGGCAGCGACGAATGGTTGCAAGGCCCATTCAACTTCTACTGCGTCGCCGGGAAGGCGAGGCCGAATGACACCAAGGCGCCGGCGATGGAGCCGGTGAAGCTGTTCGACAACCTGTACGCCGTTGGCAACTCAGAGGCCACGGTGCACGCGCTCGTGACGTCGTCCGGGATCATCCTTATTGATTCCGGTTACGCCGATCGCGTCGAGAGCGAAGTCGTCGATGGACTGAGAAAGGTCGGGCTCGATCCGGCGAACGTGAAGTACGTGCTCGTCGGTCACGGGCATGGCGATCACTTCGGCGGGTCGTCGTACTTCCAGGAAAAGTACGGCGCGAAGGTCGGCCTGGCGGCAGCCGACTGGGATCTGATGTATCCGGCGAATCCGCCGGCGAACGCCGCCAATCAGGTGAAGCCGAAGCGCGATCTCGTGCTGGAAGAAGGCAAGCCCGTGACGCTGGGAGATACGACGGTGAACATCATCGCGATTCCGGGCCACACGCCCGGCTCAATCGCGTTCATCTTTCCGGTCCGCGAAGGACGGCAGCGGCACGTCGCCGGTCTGTTCGGCGGCACGATCCTGACGTCGGATCGCATCACGACGCCCGGACTGCAGACCTACGTGCAGTCGATCGCGCACTACCTCGACACGGCGAAGAAGATGAAGGTCGATGTCGAAGTCCAGAACCACGCGCTGTTCGACATGACCCCGGAGCGGCTGGCGAAGCTCAAGGCGCGCAAGGGCAACGAACCGAACCCGTTCGTCGTCGGCAACGATCGCTATGTGAAGTTCTGGTCGATCGTGTCGGAGTGCATCCAGGCCGAGATTGCGCGACGGTAGGTCAGTCGCGAAAGATGCGCGACAGCGGAAGGGCGAGGCCAGGAAAGAGCGGCGGCGTCAGCACATCGTTTGCCTCCCCCGAGCCAGATCACTGGAAAGATAGAGCAGGTCGGGGGCCCCGACATCGGAATCCGTGAAAACGATGTCAACCGGTGCGTACCATATCCTGACTGCGCCTGGAGAAATTCAGCGCGGTGAGGGGAAAATGGCTGGCCGAAAATGCTTATGACACGTCGTGCACGACGCGTCGATGCGGTCGGACGTCGCGGCGAGCGCTTTGACGTCCTTCGCTTCTGCCGCCTTGTACGCCGCCGCGCCCGCGTCGGTGAGGAGCCTGGCGTCGGCGATCCACGCGGCCGCGCGGTTGCGTGATGCCAGCAGGTTTCCGGACTCGGCCAGCGTCAGCGCGTTTCGCCGCGCTTCCGCCCACTCCCTGTCGCCGGCCGGCCCACCTCTATTAATAAGGAGCAGCAGCCCGTTCGACGCCGGATGGATGACGTCGACCATCAGCTGCTTCATCGTCGCGACGGGCTGAGGCGACTCCGCCTGGCCCGCGAGAAAAAGTCCGACGAGCAGCCACTTCATCGCGCGCGAATGTTAACATGCGCGCGGAATGGCGTTCTCGCGCCGGGACTTCCTGAAAGCGGCGGGCCAGGGCATCGCGTTGACCGCGATTGCCGCCGAACGGTCGCCGTCGGTCGCCGCGGCATTCGACGCGCCGGTGCCTGCGCTTCCGCGGGCGATCGCAGGCGAGACGGCTACGTTCCTCGTCAACGGCAGGTCGTTCGCGGCTGAGTACGAGACGCGCACCACGCTGTGGGAAGTGCTGGCCGTGAAGATGGGTCTGACCGGCACGAACCGCAGCTGCAACAAAGCGAGCTGCGGCGCATGCAGCGTGCTCGTCGACGGCAAGCCGTTCTACTCCTGCCATACGCTCGCGATGGAAGCCGTCGGGAAGAGCGTCCTGACGATCGAAGGCGTCGGTGACGAACAGCATCTGCATCCGCTGCAGAGCCTCGGACACCAGCACGTCGCCGCCGACTGCGGATTCTGCACCGCA
>DATNBT010000026.1:0-4657 GCA_035571855.1 Vicinamibacterales bacterium | reverse complement strand
ATGATCTGGCTGTTCGTCGACTCGTACCACGATCGCCGAACGGGCTACGAATTCGGCGTCAATGCCGCCGGCGTGAAGATCGACCAAGCGATCTACAACGACGGCAATGAAGACGGCGCGTGGGACGCGGTGTGGGACGTCGCGACGCGAATCGATTCGCTCGGCTGGACGGCCGAGTTCCGACTGCCGCTCTCGCAGATGCATTACAGCACCGATCGGGAGCACACCTTCGGATTCACGATCGACCGTGACATCTATCGATACAACGAGCGCGAGGCCTGGCCCGCCATCCACCAGTCGAAGGCGGGCTTCGTGTCGCAGTTCGGGTCGCTCGCCGGCCTCGACAATCTCGAGCCGCCGCGCCGTCTCGAGGCGACCCCGTATCTCGTGACGAAGAACGCGTCGCAAATTTCCAACAATCGCTACGTCGCGCGCTCGAATGCCACCCTCGGCGGCGATTTCAAGTATCGCGTCGCGTCGAACCTGACGCTGGACGGTACGATCAACCCGGACTTCGGGCAGGTCGAGGCCGATCCCGCGGTGCTCAACCTGTCGGCGTACGAATCGTTCTTCGACGAACGGCGGCCGTTCTTCGTCGCCGGACGCGGGCTGTTCCGCTTCGACGTCAACTGCAACCAGGTCAATTGCAGCAACGAGGGCCTGTACTACAGCCGGCGGATCGGGCGCACGCCGCAGCTCGCCGGGACGTACGGCGACACCGTGCCGTCGCAGCCGACGACGATCCTCGGCGCCACGAAGCTGCTGGGGCAGTTTCGCAACGGCTTGAACTTCGGCGTGCTGGACGCGGTCACCGAGCGCGCGTCGAGCCTGGGCGACACGACGTTCGAGCCGACGACGAACTTCACCGTGGCGCGGGTGAGACAGGATTTCCGCAACGGCGACAGCAACCTCGGCGCGATCGTCACTGCCGTGGACCGGAATGGCGACCGGTGGACCTCGCCCTATCTGGCATCGAGCGCCTACGTGGGCGGCGTCGACTTTAGGCATCGGTTCTTCAAGAACACATACGAGGTCTCCGGATCGTTCGATCAGAGCCAGG
Organism: Vicinamibacterales bacterium; assembly: GCA_035571855.1. GTDB lineage: Bacteria > Acidobacteriota > Vicinamibacteria > Vicinamibacterales > CAVVIG01 > DATNBT01. Next base: position 3,597 of record DATNBT010000026.1, on the reverse strand, counting down.
TGAATGGCAGCCAGTCGGCGATCGTCGCGCTGCAGACGAACGGCGTTCACGAGTATCAGCGGCCCGACGCCGGCCTGCCGCTCGACTCGACGCGGACGTCACTCGGCGGCGACGCCGAGGAGCTCAAGTTCGACAAGGTTGGCGGCGCCCACCTGATGTTCGAGTCGGCGTACCAGCGGCGGTCGCCGGGCTTCGAGATCAACGATCTGGGATTCCTGCGGCGGGCGGACCAGCAGTCGTGGAACACGTGGGTCGGCTACTTCGATCGGCGCGAGCATCTGTTCTACAAGCGGTTCCAGTGGAACAACAACTGGTGGCAGTACTGGAACACCGCGGGGCTGGCCCAGGAGGCCGCGTACAACACCAACGTGCACATCACGTTCAAGAGCAACTGGAACTGGAACATGGGCGGCACGCTCGGTCAGCTCGGCACGACGTACGACGATCGGGGCGCGCGCGGCGGGCCGGCGGTGCGACAAGACGCCTATGTCTCACCGTGGATCTCGATCAACGGCGACGACCGGCGCGCGGTCGTGCCGTCATTCAGCGTGAACTATTTCACGGGCGACGACGGCCACACGTCGTCGCTCAGCATCGGTCCGGAGCTCGATTACAAGGTGTCCGGGCGCTTCAGCTCGGGGTTTGCCGTGAGCTGGGCACGCAACACGAGCGGTAACCAGTGGTACGGCAACTTCACCGATACGGCGGCGGTGACCCACTTCACCTTCGCGCATCTCGATCAGACGACGACCGCGGCGACGCTCCGCATGAACTACACCTTCACGCCGAGCGTCTCGTTGCAGGTGTACACACAGCCGTTCGTGTCGAAAGGCACGTACAGCGATGTGCGCCAGCTGTCGGCGACGCCGCGCGCGGCGAGCTACGACGCGCGGTTCGCCGCGTACGGCGACACGACGGTAACGAACAATCCCGGCGGCTTCAACTTCAAGGAATTCCAATCGAACGTGGTATTCCGCTGGGAGTACCGGCCGGGCTCGACGCTGTTCGTCGTCTGGAACGAAGGCCGGCAGGGGTCGCTGCCGTTCGAGGGCACGCACGACTTCGGCGGCGACGTGCGCGATCTGATGCGGCTGCATCCGGCGAACACCTTTCTGGTCAAGATGTCGTACTGGCTGAATCGCTGAGCGGCGACGGCAGGGGCAGCGGGCGATCGAGTAGATTTGTCGACGGTCGCCACCGGCCATCCCGGGATGCCGACATCATTTCGCACTTACTTGGCGCCGCGCCGCGCCATCTCGAGCGTTCGCGCCTGGATCCGGCGCGTGGTCCTGTCGCGTCTCTCGATCGGCGACGCGTGGGAGCGCTGGGAGTACGGCGTGCCGCCGACGGCGTTCGGCCGCGGAAGCCGTCACGATTTCGCCTGGTATTTCGAGGGCGAGAGCGCCGTGCGCGTCGCATCGATCGGCGAGATCCAGGATTGGCTGCTCGGCTGCCAATATGCGAACGACACCGCGCTGTTCCATGAACCCGACTTCTGGCAGCACCCCTGCACGTTCGAGGAGCTGCGCCGCGGCGACTGCGAAGACCACGCCATCTGGGCCTGGCGCAAACTCGTCGAGCTGGGGATGGACGCCGACCTCGTGTCGGGCACCGTTCGGCACAACGACGGCGGGCGCGTGGGCCATGTGTGGGTCGTGCTGCGCGACGGAGGCACGACCTTCGTGCTCGAGTGCGTGGCCAAGTCGAGCGAGTTGATGCTCCGACCGCTCGCCGAGGTTCGCGATCAGTACCGGCCGGAATTCGGCGTCGATCGTGCTCGGCGACCCTACGTCTTCAACGGTGCGCTGCTCGCCATGCGCGAACGAGATCGCGCGCCCGGCCGCGACGTGATCGGCGCCGGCGCGTGATCGCCGCTCGGCCGGGCCGCCGCGCTACTTCGCGTTCCACACGTTGTTCGTCGAATCGGCGTCGACGAAGATGCCGCCGTCGAGCGTGACCGATCGTACGGCGCGGCTCGTCGCGAGCGCGATCGTGCCGTGCGCCGCGTTGCTCTGCCAGAAGGCCGGCGATTCGCGAATCGTCGTACCGGTTCCGTCCGTGTAGCGAACGCGCAGATCGAACGGCGCATCGAGGCCGCCGATGTTGTCGACCTGCACCGTGTAGCCGGTGCGCGTCCGCGTCACGGCCCGCACCGCGAGGTCGATGTAGCCGTTGCTGAAGAACCAGTTGCTCCAGAACCAATCGAGGTCCTTTCCCGTCGCGTCGTTGAAGGCATAGAAGAAATCCCAGGGCGTGGGATGCTTGCCGTGCCAACGATCCATGTATTCGTGCAGCGCCTTCTTGAACAGTGAATCGCCGAGCAGCTCCTTTACGGCGAGGTAGCCCAGTGATGGTTTGCCGTAGGCGTTATTGCCATACGCCTGATTCTTGAGCATGTCTTCGGGGGTGATGACCGGCAGATCCTCGAGCGGCGACGGGTCGTGCGCCCAGCCGTTGATTCGGAACTGCTCGTAGAACTTGTCGGCGGCAGCGGCGCCCATGTCGACGCGATTGAACAGGTACTCGAAGGTGGTGGCCCACCCTTCATCCATGAATCCGTAGCGCGTCTCGTTGATGCCCATGTAGAACGGCATGTACGTGTGCGCCATCTCGTGTGCCGCGACGAAGCTCGCGAAGCTCGTGTCCGCATACGACTCGTCGTTCACCATCATCGGGTATTCCATTCCCGCTCCGCCCTGGAACACCGTCGATTTCTCGTAGGGATAGGGCACGCCCGGCCACGAGTGCGACAAAAAGCCGAGCGCGTGCCGCCCCATCTGCACCATGTGATGAAAATCCGCGGCCGTGTCGTTGTATGCCGCCTGCACGCTGGCGCGCCGATGCGTCGCGTCGTCGACGACGACGCTGCCGGCGTCCCAGTCGTAGTGGTCGCTCAGGCCAAACGCCATGTCGGGGATGTTCGCCGCCGTGAAGTGCCAGGCGTTCTGCGCCGACTGCGCCGTGACGCCGTGCGTCGCGAGCTCCGCCGTGGTCGCGACGCGCACCGTCTGATCGGTCGTGAATGACGACTGGAAGCGACGCAGATATTCCGGCTGCAGCAGCGCGTCGGCGTTGCGCAGCGTACCCGTGCCCCAGACGATGTAGTTCGCCGGAACACGGACCGTAACGTCGTAATCGTTGAAGTCGCTGTAGAATTCCTGCTCGTCGGTGAAGTCCATCGTATCCCAGCCGTTGTAGTCGTCGTAGACGGCGACGCGCGGATAGAAGTAGGCCAGGTAATAAGTGGTCGAGTCGATCATCCCTTCGCGATTTGCCTGTTTCGAGATCTGATAGTGCCAATCGATCGCCAAGCGAACCGAGTCGTGCGGGGCGAGCGGCACCGGCAGGGCGATCGGCTGCCAGGTGGCGTAGCGCGGATCGTTTGGCCAGGCGGTCGGCTTGCCGTCGACCGAGAAGGCGTCGATGTGCACGCCGCTCGTGAGATAGTCCTCGGCGGCGTTGCCAATGCGCGGCGCGCCGGGGCGGTGAATGTTGAGGAACAGTTTGAAGACCAATCGCGTGAGCGTGTCCGGGCTCTCGTTGGCGTAGGTGATCTGCTCGCTGCCCGTGATCATGCGATCGGGAGGCGCGGCGGTG
>DATNBT010000025.1:0-5267 GCA_035571855.1 Vicinamibacterales bacterium | reverse complement strand
TGATCGTCGGCCATCACCGTCGGCACGGCATCCACGTCGGCGTCGAGCGTCACTCCCCTGTTTCGCGCCGTGGCGGTCATCAGTTGCACCGCGTTCAGCACGACCGAGTCGAGCGGCGTCGGATGCCGCTCCACCTGGAGTTTGCCCGCGCTCAACCGTGACGCCATCGAGAGATCGTCGACGAGCCGTGCCAGCAGGCGTCCGCTGTGCTCGATGCCGGACGCCGCCTTCAGCCGGCGCGCGTCGTCGACACCGGGCTGTGCCACGAGCTGCGCCCACCCGAGGATCGCCGTCAGCGGCGAGCGGAGCTCGTGAGAGATATTGTGGAGGAGTTCTTCCTTCGCTCGGCTGCTCGCCTCGGCGCGGGCCCGCGCCTCCTGCGACGTCGTCAGCGCCCGCGCACGCGCGGCCAGCGTGCCCGCGATGACCGCGACGATGGCGAAGCTCAGCAGGTTGATCAGGTACGGCAGATCGCTGGCGCCGAGCCGGAAAAAGGGCGGGACGAAGCAGACGTCGAAGACGACAGCGGCGACAACGGCCGTGAACAGACCGGGCGCGCGCCCCGAGCGGAGCGCGACGATCAGCACGGCGAGCAGGAACACCGCGTCGATGTTCGAGGCGTGGAGGATGGTCTCCGTGTACAGACCGATCCCGGTGACAATCGTGACGAGCCCGACGCTCTCAGCGTACGGGCGGACGGTCGGCCAGTTCATTCAGTGCTGGAAACCTCGAATGTAGCCAAAAGCCGAGTCGGCGATCGAGCTGGAGCACACCTGTTAGTAGAATGACTCTTTTAAGGAGGCTTGGCGATGAGAATTTCGTTAGGACTCACCTTTGCGATCGCGTCGCTCGTCGCGACGAACGTGTACGCGCAACCCGCCGAATGCCGCGGGCTTCCCGACTACGGGACGGTGAAGAAAGCACTCGATGCGGCGACGGCGGAGGAAAAGAGCGGACTCAATAACCAGATGTGGGCCACGGTCGTCGGCCGCGACGGCAGCGTGTGCGTCGTGGCATTCTCCGGCAGCAACCGCGGCGCGCAGTGGCTCGGCAGCCGCGTGATTTCCGCGCAGAAGGCGAATACCGCGAATCTGTTCAGCCTCGACAACTCGTCGAACAGCAACGGCTCGGGCCAGGCGAACGGCCTCGCGCTGTCCACGGCGAACCTCTATTCAGCGGTGCAGCCCGGTGGAAGCCTCTACGGCCTGCAGTTCAGCAATCCGGTCGATACTGGCGTCGCGTACGGCGGCGCGTACGCGAACTTCGGCACGGCCACCGATCCGATGGTCGGCAAGCGCATCGGCGGCGTGAACGTCTTCGGCGGCGGACTGGGCCTGTACGGCGCGGGCAAGAGGCTCGTCGGCGGTCTCGGCGTCAGCGGCGATACGTCGTGCGCCGATCACGACATCGCGTGGAGACTCCGCAACAAGCTGGGGCTCGATCATCTGGGCGGCGTCGGCGGCGTGTCGGGCGACGACAAGCATCCCGACAACATCATCTTCGACATCGGCGCGAACGGTCAGAGCGCGAAAGGCTTCGGCCACCCGAAGTGCATCAGCACCGGCGACGAGAAGGCGCTACCGCCGGTGCAGCCGTAGCTGCCACAACGCGATCAACGTCAGCAGCACGAGATTCGGAAACAGCAGGGGCGCCATCGGGGGCGCCCCGCTGAGCACTTTCTCGAACAGGTCCGCGCCGGGCTTCCGCACGTCCGCCCACACGTGCAGCGCGGCGCCGAGGACGCCCACCATCGCCTGCACGCCGAGCACCGCGGCGCAGAGCCACAGATAACGCCCGGTCACCCGCATCATCAGCGGCACGAGCAGAAAGCCGACCGCGAAGGCGCTCGTGACGACCGGCAGCCATTCGATCGGGTTGAAGAAGCCGTTCTGCGCGTGGTCGGTGAGGCTGAAGACGAAGTTGCCGGCGAAGCCGCCGAGGCCGAGCAGCAGCATCCACTGTCCCCACTCGACCGACTCGGGATCGACGAGCCTGTTGGCCACGAGCAGCAGCCCGAGGCCGGCGTACGCGAGCGGCGCGGCAAACGGCGCCGCGTACGTCAGGCTGCGGATCGTTCGCGCCTGAAAGAACCCGCTGTCGAGGTGCAGGACGACGCCGGCGAGGCCGACGGCGATCGACAGCCAGCCGATCAGATGTCCGACGTCGCGCCAGGCCGCAGGCCATCGGCGCCGGAACGCGATGACGACGGCGAGCGCGACGGCGGCCGCCGCCGAGAAGAACAACGGGATGTACTCCGACGTCCGCCGGAAGTTGTTCTCCGAGTGCGCGAGAAAGATGTCGAGCACGAGGCCGGCGAAGTTCGCGGCCACGAAGAGCTCGACGAGCAGCGGGCTACCGTCCATGACGGCGGCGCAGTTCGTCGGCCTGCGCGTGCAGTTCGACCGAGCGCGCGAGCATCGGGTAGTTGCCGTGCCACTGCACGAAGTCCGAGCCGCCCATGAACGCGCCGTGCTTCGACGTCCGGCCGTCGTAGTGCCACAGATCGAAGTACACGAAGTCGATCGGCTGCGAGAACGGCGCGCCGAGCAGACCCTCCTTCCTGAGCGCCGCCATCAGGTCCGACGCTTTCTGCACCTGCGCGTTCGTGTTCGCGACGACCGCTTCGGCCTGCGCGTACACGCGATCGATCAGCGGACGCGTGTGGCACTGATTGCAGATCTGCTGCATCTGCGCCTGCGCGCGATCTTTTCCCGGCCGCGCCTTCGTGATCGGGTCGGCGAGGTAGTAAGAGAGCCGGTCGGACGGATCGTGCGTCACTTTCTGCCCGTTCAGGCCGCTCATGTGGCACGTCGCGCACGTCGGCACGAACATGTCGCGCGTCGTCAACGATCGCGGCGGCGCGTCGAGATTCAGCAGCCGCTCCTGCGCCTGGAACATCACGCCGTGCTTCGACTCCTCGTAGATCTCGAGCTGCGAGTGATCGGGTCCCATGTGGCACTGCCCGCAGGTGGTCGGCTGCCGCGCAATCGCGACCGAGCTCGTGTGACGCGTATGGCACGCCGTACACGTCCCGATCGTCCCATCGTCGTTCGGCTTGCCGATGGCGTGGCAGTTGGCACAGCCGCTCGACGCCGCGGAGCTTCCCTCGAGCGCGACGAGCGGATGCGGCGGCCGGCGCGCGTACCCGGGCTGATAGCGTTCGGCGAAGTCCACCTGCTCCTGTTTCAGGCCTTTCTCGCCGTAGACGGCGGCCCAGGAGACCGCCGCGTGGCGGCTGTGCAGAAATTCCTGATAGATGCCTTCATGACAGCTCCGGCAGTTGCCGGCGGTCAGCTTCGCGACGATCGTGAAGCCGTGATGCTCCTGCCCCTGCTGCGCGGCCGCGGGCTTGTGGCAGTCGAGGCAGTTGACGCCGCGCTGGGCGTGGCGGCTCATCTCGTACTCGTGGACGATCGCGTACTGCTGGTTGCTGTGGCACTCGGCGCACTTGCCGGTCGCGCGCACCGCGGCGGCCGACGTCTGGTCGACTTCCACGCGCGGCCGCGCTCGATTGATGAGGAACGCGCTGATGATCAGCGCGAACGCGATGACGACGGCGACAAAGACGGATCGGAACGACATACGGCGAACATTATGAAACCATCGCAGCGCTCATGCGCCGCCGGGTTTCCGTCGGCACATCACTTGCTGGTTTCGTCGTATCGGGTTGGAAAGGGCCATGTCGAGTACCACTTGGGTTGCTATTGGCGTAATCATTGCGGGCGCGGCGGGAGTTTTTACATTGCTCAAAGGACGGGTGCGGCACGAGGACTTCGGCGCGGTGAGCGATCAGTGGGTCGCACAGCACCGCGCTGACCGGCCGTTCGACCACTAGTCCGTTCTGCTAGGATCAGCCGCCATGCGACAGCGGCTGACCCTCCTCGCTCTTTCCGCGGTGCTCGCGTTCGCGGCACGGCCGGCGTCCGCGCAGACGCCCGCTCGGGTGCTCGCGCCGACCGGCACGCTTCGTGTGATCTTCCTCGGCATGAATCCCGTGCAGGGCCGCATGGATCCGCAGACGGGGAAAGCCACCGGTCCCGTCCCGGACATCGCCGAGGCGCTCGCGAAGAAGCTGGGCGTGCCGCTGAAGCTCATCTCTTCGCCGAACGCCGCCGGCATCGCGTCGGCGCTCAACGGCAACACGGCCGACGTCGGCGTCCTCGCCTACGACGTCGAGCGCACGAAGGACGTCGACTACGGCGCGCCGCTGCTCGTCATGTTCAACAGTTATCTGGTGAAGCGGGATTCGCCGATCAAGCGCACGGCGGATGTCGACCGCGCGGGGGTGACCGTCGCCGCGGTGCGGGGGCAGACCCAGGAGCTGTACGTCAGCAGCCACCTGAAGAACGCGAAAGTGCGCGTCTTCGACACGATGCCGCCGCAGGCGGAAGTCGAAAAGCTGCTGCTCGACGGCGGCCCTGGAGGCGTGGACGTGTTCGCGATCAACCGGCAGCGATCGCTCGACGCCCAAGCCGAGTCGGGACGCAGGCTGCGCGCGCTCGACGACAGCTTCCTCGAAGTCGAGCAGTCGTTCGTCGTGAAGAAGGGAGATCGATCGAAATTGCCGGCGCTCGCCGCGTTTGCGGCTGAAGTGCGAACGTCGGGCCTGGTGAAGCAATCGATCGCCCGCGCGAAGCTCACGGGCGTCGACGTCGCGAAATAACTACGCCGCCCAGTCGCCGATCTCATCCCACGCGGCGGCGAGCTGCCGCGCCTTCGGACAGTCGACGCGCTCGTAAACCTTCCGCATCAGGCTGCTGCCGCCCATCATGTTCAGCCGCATGCCGATCTCGCGGGCGCGGATGTGCCGGCACTGCTGATTGAACTTGCCTCCGGGCCTGAACGACAGGAAACCGTCGCGGAGGCCAATCGAATTGAGCTCGCTGACGAATCCCGAGATCTCGCTGCCGCGCGGAGGCGGCGGCGGCTCGGACCTGCTGAACATCCTGCCGAGAATGCTCATTGCGCGTCCTTCCAGCGGCGCTTCCACTCGTTCATGCGCCACATGCGTCTGAAGCCGTCGACGATGAAGATCGACCCGATGAAGAGTGCGATGAAGACATACATCATTGAGCCCCTGCCTCGCGCTGGCGCCACGCCTCGAGATCGCTGCGCCTGAAATACGTCAGGCCGCCGACCCGCACCCCCGGCAGCACGCACGTCGCCGCGCGGCGACGCAGGTTGGCATCCGCAATCAGGATGTCCATCACCTGCTCGGTCGTGAGAAGATCGGACGCAGCATCCACGCTCACTGTTTTGTTCACCAA
>DATNBT010000024.1:0-4174 GCA_035571855.1 Vicinamibacterales bacterium | reverse complement strand
TCGTTCTGGAGTCGCGGAAGCTGCCGTCCAAAGCGATTGTCGAATCGGTCTTCACGGCCGTCGCCGACTTCCGCGGGGAAGTGCCGGCCAAAGACGACATGACCGTCGTCGCCCTTCGAATTACCGCTTAAGTACCGGTCGCCCGGCGCTCCTCGTGAGCGTCGGGTGTCGAGTGGAGCACTCCCGCGAGCTGCGCGGCGAAGATCGCGGCCAGCGCCTGGACGCTCTCCGACGTCTCCCCGCCCCCTCTGATCTCCGCCGACAGCACGCCGACGCATCCCTGAGGCGACAGCACCGGCGCGACGATGGCGCCGTTGGATTCACCCGGGCGCGCGAGGACGATCTGGATCTGCGACGTGCGGTACGAGCGCGCCGCGGCGTTTTCAGCCGACCGCGACAGCGGCGGAAACCGCGAGACGATCTCCGGCAGGTAGCCGTGCGACAGCGTCGGCATGAGCTGCGAGCCGTCCGGCGTGCCCATCCACACAATCAGGCCGCTCGCGTCCATGACGTCGGCGGCGCGGCCGATGAGCTGTCGAAGCTCCTCGACGTCGCTGACGCGGCCGAGGTCCGTGCACAGTTGCGACGCCGCTCTCAGCACGGGACCGGCAGGCCGTGCGGTCACGTACCCGGCCATCGTCTCCTGCGACGAGCGCAGGACGAGATCGTCGCCGGACGCGGCTTCTGTCGCCGGCAGCTGCATCTGCGCCGGTTCTGCCGCCGCCGGCCTCAGGACAACGAGCGCGACGATCACGGCGAAGACGACGACGGCCGTGGCGGTGAGCGCGACAGCCTCGAGCTTGCGCGTCGCGGCCTCGGCCGTGTCGGCCGACTCGATCTCGGCGAGCCTCGCCGCATTCACGTGATCCAGGATCGCGGCGATTTCGGTGAAGTTGTCGGTCTTTGCCGCCGCCCGATCGAGCGACTCGCGCGCTTTGTCGGTGCTCGCCATCGATCGAAGCGCGCCGATCGACTTCGCCACGGCGTCCCCGCGAAAGTCGGCGACGCTGCTCGTGGTTTCGCGCACGACGGCATCGAAGGCACGGAGCGCCGTGCGCGATGTCGCGACGTACTGTTCAGAGGTAGCAATGAAAACGGCCGCCGCGAGGATCGCGGCAAAGGCCACAGCGCTGAGCGCTAAATGAGCGGCACGTGATCGCATCTAAAGAAGATGGGGGATGCGCTCGAGTGTGCACAGGGTATCACGGTTTCGGACGAAGGATGGCGTACGCCGGGAGGCCGACCGCGTCGAACCGCTGCATGACGGCTTTGGCGGGCTGCTCGTCGGGGTTCTCGGCCTGGAACTTGATCTTCACGTACCCGTCGAGCGCCGCCACGACCGCCGGATCCTTCAGCGTCGTCTGATCCATCGTCAGGCAGTTCTTGCACCAGGTCGCCCACATGTCGATGAGGACCGGTTTGCGCTCGCGCGCGGCGACGGCCAGACCCTCGTCGAGCGACCGGTGCCATCCGGCTTTCACCTGCTCGTCGACGCTCGACGTCACGGCCGACGCGTCGACGAAGCGATCGGCGAAGAGCGTGTACGCCTCGTAGCCGTAGTACGCCGCCGTCACGAGAATCACGACGCCGAACACCTGCTTGACGCGCACCATCCACGCGCCCGGCTTCGGCAGCGCCGCCAGGCCCGCGCCGGCGATCGGCCACGGCACCGCCATGCCGACGCCGAGCAGGAAGGGCAGGGCGAGCGCGACCGCGGTGCCCCGCGCGTAGAGGTTGCTCGAGAAGAGCACGACCTGGATGACGACCGGCGCGACACACGCGCCGGCGAGAAGCGCGGCGATCGCGCCCATCACGAACGCCACGACGAACCTGCCGCGGCTCTGTTCACCGACGCGGACGCTCGACGAGAACTTCGAGAAATCGATCGTGATGACGTCGAACATCGCAAGCGCGAGCGCGACGAACAGCACGGCGATGCCGAGGTTGAACCACGGCGAGGCGTTGATGGTGCCGAAGGTACCCGCGGTGAGAATGACGACGACGCCCAGGACGCCGTACACGACGGCCATCGCGGCGCCGTACACGCCGCCGAGCAGGAAGCCGCGTCCCCGCGATCCGGCCTGCGTGCCGGCGCCGATGATCGCGAGGTTGATCGGAATCATGGGCAGCACGCACGGCGTGAGATTGAGCGCGAGACCACCGAGCAGCACGAGCAGCGCGATCGCCAGAGGGCCACGGCCTTCGAACATCCCTTTCTGCTGCACGCCGGCTTCGGCGTCGTGCACGAACTGCAGGAATTCGCCGCTTCGTTGATATCCGCCTGTGGTGCCCGCGGTGGCGAAGCCGTCGAAGCTGGGGATGGTGCCGGATGCCGACGGCTTTGCTGCGGAAACGGGAGCCACGACCGCAGCAGGCGCGTCGCCGTGACCGAATGCAATCCGATCGATGACGTCGCGATGCACCGGATGAACGGCTGCGGCCGGGGACACGGCGGTGACGTTCCACGACGCCGTCGCCGTCGTCGGCGCGAAGCACATGGTCTCGTTGCAGGCCTGGTAGCGCAGCCGCGCGGGAACGTCGAGGGCGCCCGGTTTCACGTCCGGCGCGAGCGCGAGCTGCACGCCGATCGTGAACGTCCGCTCGAACACGGCGAGCGGCTGGGCGATCCCCTGCACCGCGAAGTCGACGGTCGCGGGAAACACCACTTCCTTCACCGACACGCCTTGCGGCGCGTCGACCGACAGCTCCGTGGCGATGAGATCCGGATCGCGAGGTTTGTTCGACTGGACGTGGAAGTGTTCGGGAAGGGTGACCGTCAGCGCCGCTCGCACGGTCGTGCCGGCACGGACGCCGTCGCTCTCGAGAAGCGGCGTGACCTCAGCTCTTATGCGCTGCAGCTGCGCCGCGGCAACCGTGGCGCACAACAGAATCAGGACGCTGAGGACACCCTTCTTCACTTCACTTCTTTTAACGGGATCACCGCGACGGGTGCCGGCGGCAATGCCGACAGCTCGAGCGCGCCTTTCACCGGCGGCAGATCCTGGAACATGAAGTCCCACTTCCATCGCTCCGACGGGTTGCTGGCCTCCAGCCAGTGGCGGCCTTCCATCGGCTCTCCGAACGTCAGCGCGGTGATGCCGGCGAGCGCGGGCGTGCCCGCGAAACGCGCGCCGATGTCGGCGCGCACGGACGCCGCGTCGCTGTACGGCAGGTCGACGCCGAGCGCCTTCGCCACCGTCACGAGAATGCTCCAGTCTTCCATCGACTCGCCGACGAGCGGCATCGCGCGCGACGCGCCCTGCACGCGTCCCTGCGCGTTTGTATAAGACGTCTCTTTCTCGGAAGACGATGCGCCCGGGAGAACGAAATCCGCGGCTTCGGCCAGCGGCGTCAGGAGCACGCCCTGCACGACGAGCAGCGGCAGGACGCCCTTGTTGCGGGCGTTGATGATCCACTCGACGTCGCCGAGCGTCGCCGGGCCCGGATCGTAGACGTAGAGCGCGGTCACGCGGCCGGCCTCGACGGCCGCTCGAAGCTTGGACACCTCGTCGGCGAGCCCGAACGCGCGGACGCCGGCGACGTTGGGCGCGTCGGTCTCGGGCACGACGAACTTCGTGCCCGCCGGCTGCGGTTTCCTGGACGACGTCCAGGTGGCGGTGATGCCGTTCGTGTTGCCGACCAGTTCTTCGGCGAGCCGACGGAACAGGAACAGCTCTTCGTGCGATGCGTGCGCGGACACCAGGAACCGCACGCCGTCGGCATTGCTGCGGCCGGCCGCGGACAGCCGGTCGACGAGGCCACGAAGCACGTCGTTCCAGGACACGGGCTGCATGCCGCCGCGGCCGTCGCGCGCGAGCGGACGCCGCAGCCGGTGCTCGCTTTCGATCCAGTGGTAATCGAAGCGGCCGATGTCGCACATCCAGTAGCCGTTCACTTCGGGGACGTACCGCGGGGTGAACCGGATGAGCCGCGACCCTTTGGCCCACTCAGGCTTCGCTTTCAACCACGCGGTCGTGTTGCAGCCCTTCTCGCACCGCGTGCAGATCGTGTCGACGGCGGTCGGGTTGTCCCACGGACGCGACTTGAACCGGTAGTCGCGCGTCGTAATGGCGCCGACCGGACAGACGTCCATCAGATTGCCCGAGATCAGCGAGTAGACCCCTTCGTCCTGGAAGGTCCCGATCTCGCTGCCGTATCCCCGGTCGATGATGTT
>DATNBT010000023.1:0-3675 GCA_035571855.1 Vicinamibacterales bacterium | reverse complement strand
CGACGGCGAGCCATTCCGAGTCGCGCCGGCCATGCACACCCTTCGCGGCGCGAGCGAGAAGCGCGTCGATGACATCGCGCCCGTCGACGAGCCCGAACGCCTTGGCGGCTTCCGGCTGCGCCTTGATCGCATTCAGCGCGGCAAATCGCACCGGCGGTTCCGGCGCGTTCAGCGCCGCGATCAGGGCCCGCCCGGAGCGAATCTCGCGCGGTCGTGGCGGCGACGCGAGCGCCGGATCAGCAGCCATCGCCGAGGGCCGGCCTTCCATCCGAGCGCGCCGTGCGCGGGAAAGAAAGACTCACGACCAGTTCCAGACGTCGAGCCAGAACTCGCTTTGGCCATAACTGCAGCCGCCATCGACGACGAGGATGAACCGGTTCGAGTAGTTGACCTGCGGCCCCTTGGATGCCCACCTCAATTGAATGACATTGGGCAGGTGGATGGACAACGTTTGCGCTGGTCCGAGTACGGCGAAGACAGGATCGCGCTCGAAGCCGACCTGCAGCGCGCTCGTCGCATGCGGTTGCCGCTGCTCGTCCAGCAGTGCGAATCGCACGGGGACCGGCCCACTGGGCGCATTGCGGGGAAGCACGATGCTGATGAACGCAGTGTTGGACGCGTTCGTGTCGCCCGCGGGAAGGCTCGGGTCGGCATTGATCGTCGCGCCGCCGACGCTCTGGTCGGCCCACGGCGGCGCCGGTCCAGCGGTGGAATCCTCGCTCAGGATGAGCGAGAGGACGTTGTCGAGCACGTTGATCGCGGACGTGACGCTGATGTCGCTGCTGCCGCACGTCGGCGGCGGACTCAATGTCGCGCTGCCCGTGACCTTCACCGTATAGGTCGGCGATGTCGGCGATGGCGACTGCGTGGCCGTCGGATCGTTCGGATCGCCGCTCAATATGCAGAGGTCGGGGAACGTGTGCGTAAAGCTCGTGCTGTTCTTTCCGCTCGGAATGAGCACCGAGGTCGGAAAGCCCGGTTGCACCGGATCGGTTGCGATGGCGACGTTGATCGGCCCGATGTAAGGCGAGGCGACGCCGACCGTCACGGTCACCGGCGTACCAGTGAGCACTGGATCCTCGCTGAACTTCACCTCGAGCTCCGGGACCAGAACGCACGACAGCGACGACGACTCGAGCAATGTCGACACGTTCCCCGACATCGACGGCGTGATCGATTTGAAGCCGAGCAGCGGCGCGAGGCCGAGGCTCGGCGCCTGCCAGCCGAAGCTGAAGAGCTTGCACGCCGAGAGCGAGAAGTAGACGCCGAGGTCGAGGCTGAAGCCGATGTCGTAGTGCACGTTCGTCGTGAGTGTCTTCGGCGGCGTCGCTCCGAACGTCGGTCCCGTCGCCGTGATCGCGGTCTTGCCGTACGCCAGGGACCCGTAGATCGCCTGGGTCGCCATGCCTTTGTCGACCGTGAACGAGTCGACGTACATCGTCACCGGCATCCCGATCGTGAACGACGGGCCCAGGCAAAGATCGCCCTTGACCTTGTGCAGCGTCTTGACGAACGAATTGAGGCCCGGAACGTAATCGACGAGATTGATCGGAATCGTCAGGCTCGGCGTCGCCGTCAGCGACTTTTGCGCCGGGAGCTCGTCCTCCGTGTCGCCGACGAACATGAACGTCTGCCCTGCATCGATGACCGACGCGAGGTGATCCGATGTGTCCTTTTCCAGCAGGGCGTCCTCCGCGGCCTGCTCGAGCAGGTAGGCAATCAGCTCCGCGAAGAGCTCCAGGAAATCGATCTCGACCTTGATGCTCGCGTCGAACACCGTATGCCAGCTGAACTTCCACGGCGAATACCACGCCGACGGCAGGTAGAGCTGTTCCTTCGCGTCCACACCGCCGCCGAACGAGAAGCCCATGAACATCCCGGACTGCATTTCCTGCTTGGCGCTGCCAAAGTCGACGCTCAGTTGTCCACTGTTCGACGCGTTGACCATCGACACCGTCGCGTTCTCGAACAGAAAGGACAACGACGGACCGCAAATGCCCATCAGATAGTCGTAGTACGACGACAGCTTGAAGCGCGAGAACAGTACGGTCGACGCCGTATCGAAGATCTCGTCGGAGTGCTGCGATGCCGCGAAGCCGGCGCGCACGCTTCCGATCGGCGACAGCGGCAATCCCACGCACAGGTTGATCGGTTCGGACGTGCCGATGGAAACGTCTGTGAACTGAGCCATGATGTGCCCTGCTCGAAGGAGATCAGACCGGAATGCCGACGACCAGCGCGCTTTCGACGTTGTTCGGGTCGTCCGGATCGCCCGACGCGTTCTTGAGGAACTCGGCGCCGAACGCGAGCCGGCCGGAACTGTCGGTCTGGCGCGGGTGATAGCCGTGCAGGATCTCGGTGATCTGCTTCCCCTGCACCATGTCGCCGCTGCGAAGAATCGTCTGCGTCGTCTGTCCGTCGGAAACGGTGAGGACGCTCGACCCGTCGTCGAGCAGCTCCGTCTCGTACACGAGCGCCGAGTCGCTGACGACGGGGGCGCCGAGCGACGCGACCGTGCGGCCACCGCGGAGCAGGCCATTGCGCGTGAGCAACGTTGCGCCGCCGAGCCGGGTGCGGAACGTGAGGCCGTGAAGGTGCGACGTCGTGTGCGTCACCTGCGCGACGATGCCGCCGCGCGCGATCCGCGCACCGAGGATCGTGTCGCCGGGCACGATGTCGGTTTGCCGGCTGAGCCGGCCGACGAGATGCGACGATGCGGCGAGCAGGCGATAGCTCGACAGCGACTTCTGCAGGTCGCCTTGAATGAGCGCGGTGCCGGGCCGGCGATCGGCGCCATCCACGCGGAATGCGCTCACCTGCGCGAGGAAGCCGCCGTCGGATGCGACGTCGACGAGCCCGAAGCTGCGGATCGCCGAATTCGTTCCCGGCAGCAGATCGCCGGCGCGCATCAGCACGCGGCTCGATCTCGGATGCTTCGGACTGGCCGAAAAGAGTGCCTGAGTTGCGCCCAGCGACGTCGTGGACGTGTCGGTGGTCGTGCCGACGAACGTGACCGTGTCGTCGTCTGCGAGGGCGACATCGCCGAAGATGCCTCCGTACTGCCCTCCCTCAGGCGCCGGATCGCCGAACCGCGCGACTCTGCTCCAGACCTTCGTCTCCGGCATGATGAGATAAACGCCGGGCGCGTTCTTGACCGCGACGCTGCCGCTCAAATCGGCGCACGTGAGCGTCGTCGCGTAGTGCCCGGCCGAATTGGTGTCGCCCGTGCCGATTCGGCTTATCGTAAGCGGCAATTGATCTTGCGGCACGCCGACGATGTTGGGGGTCGTCAACGAGAAGTTCTGGTAGACCCACAGGCGCAGGTCGGTGATCGCCGGCGGCGTTCGCGTGTAGTCGACGCTCGCGAGGAAAACGGCATCCGGTGGCGTCGCCCCCTGGCCGAGGCCCGGCGCCTTGTCCGTCGCCGCCTGCGTCATATGGCCGTGAAAGTAGATGAACGGCGTGCCGCCGGCCATCATCGTGACCGGCGTCATTTCGCCCACCGGATTGATGCCACCGGGATCACCGGGCCACGCTGCGCCGTCGTTCGCCGTCCACACGCGATAGAACACGTAGCCGTTCGGAACCGCGCCGAGCGACCCGTTCCGGGCGTTGCCGCTGCTGCCCGCCGTCGTGAGCGCGACGCCGCCAAGGGCGCCGCCAACGGCTTTCAGG
>DATNBT010000022.1:0-4549 GCA_035571855.1 Vicinamibacterales bacterium | reverse complement strand
TGTCGCCCAGTTCGACGCACAGGCGTTCCGCCACTTTCTTGCCCACCCGCGGCACGCCCTGCAGCACCGCGAAGTCGCGGTCGCGTATTGCGCGCACCACCCGCCCGCTGCCGAGCGCCGAGATGAGGCCGAGCGCGAGCGCGCCGCCGACGCCGCTCGCGCCGAGCAGCGTGTGGAAGAGCGCGCGGTCGCTCGCGTCGGCAAAGCCGTAGAGCTGCCAGCTGTCTTCCTTCACGATGAGCGCGGTGTGCAGCGCGACCGTCTCGCCGGTGCGCGGCAGGGACTCGAGCACGCCGAGCGGAATGAGCAGCTCGTAGCCCACGCCTCCGGCCGTCATGATCTCGATGCGGTCGATGCCCTTTGCGACGAGTACTCCCGTGAGGCGCGCGATCATCCCGCGACCCGCAGCTGGAGCCGCCGAGTGGCGGCCGACATCACGCAGGTGAGCGCGCACGCGACGCCGTCGGCCGCGTCGGCGGGCTGTGGCGGGCTCTTCAGGCGCAGCAGGCGCGCGACCATGAACTGCACTTGGTCCTTGGTGGCGGCGCCGCGGCCCACGACGGTCTTCTTGATCAGCGCCGGTGCGTACTCGTGGATGGCCACGCCCGCCCGGGCGCCGGCGAGCAGCACCACGCCGCGGGCGTGGCCGAGTACGACCGTGGTGCGGACGTTGCGCGCATAGAAGACGTCCTCGACGGCGAGCGCATCGGGCTTGTGGCGTTCGATCAACTCGGCGACTCCCTCGAAGATGTCGTGCAGTCGCGAGGCGAGTTCAGCCCGGGGCGACGTGCGAATCACTCCGCACTCAACGAGGCGCGCTGCGCCTTGTCGCGCGATTTCGTTCTGCCGCGGTGCGCCATGGGCGCCCTTCGCGGCTGCGCTATCGGGGAATGTCGAGACTACGCCGTACCCCGTGATCGCCGTGCCTGGATCGATCCCGAGAACGATCACCGGCCGCGGCGGGAACGCGTCACGCCTGCGCCATCGCCGAGAGGTCCATGTCGAAGTTCGCGTCCACCTTCTGCACGTCGTCGAGCTCTTCGAGCGCCTCGATCAGCTTGAGCAGCGCCTCGGCGTTCGCGCCTTCGACGCGCACGGTGCTCTTCGGGATCCACGCGAACTCCGCGGACGTCGCCTTGAGCCCGGCCTTCGCGAGCGCCTGGCTTACGGCGTGCAAGTCGGCGGGCGCCGTCGTAATCACGAACGCATCGTCTTCCTTGACGAAGTCCTCGGCGCCGGCCTCGAGCGCCTTCTCCATCGAGGCATCCTCGTCGAGCGATCCCGCGGGCACGACGATCTGTCCCTTGCGGTCGAACATGAACGCAACCGAGTTCGTCGATCCCATGTTGCCGCCGCCGCGCGACAGCTTCGCGCGCACCTCGGCGACCGTGCGCGTCGGGTTGTCGGTGAGCGCCTGGACCATGATCGCGACACCGCCCGGTCCGTACGCTTCGTACACGACTTCGACGTAATCGACGCCCTCGAGCTCGCCAGTGCCCTTGAGCACCGCGCGCTCGATATTCTCCTTCGGCATGGACTGCGCCTTGGCGTTGTCGATCGCCGTGCGCAAACGGGGATTGCCGTCCGGGTCGCCGCCGCCCTGCTTGGCGGCGACGGTGATCTCACGGATCAGCTTCGTAAACAGGGCACCACGCTTCTTATCGGTGGCTGCCTTGTAATGCTTGATTTGCTTCCATTTGGAATGGCCGGCCATGACTCTTAAGATAGTACGGCCGGTGGAGTTTCGCCGCGCTGCCGGCTGCGGAACCCATCCCGCAGCCAGCAGCGAATCGTCCCGCAGCCAGTCGCCCGCAGCCTTCCTTAGTGCAGTCGAATCAGCAGTGCCACCTTGAATCCGGAAAGGTCAGTCGACGGCAGCCCCGTCGTGTACAGCGACCCAAGCGTATAGCCCACGCTCGGATTCATGTTCAGCCCCATCCAGTCGAACCGCACGCGGACCCCGATGTTGGTCATCAAGCCGGCATTCGCATTGTCGTAGATCCAGCTCCGCTCCTCGACGCTCGGCTGGAGATACACGCCGTTCGCGAGCTGGAAGCCCACGGCGACGCCGAGGTTCCCGACGTTCTCCGACGGCGACGGCACGCCGCCGATCTGCTGGCCCACGCCGCGGTACAAGTCCCACATCGACAGCAGCAGGTCGCGATTGCCGCCGATGGGCCGCGAGAACGACGACTGCACCATCGCGCGGTCGCCCGATCCGTACGACGAATCCGCCGCGGTGTAGTTGCCGAACTTCGAATACGTCAGGCTGACGTTGAACGCGCCGTCGCCGACGGGGCGATCGAGACCGACGCGCAGGCGCGCCTCGCTCCCGGGCTTGAAGCGCAGCGCAGTCGTCTGCACCTCGTACGCGTCGAACGCGCTCGAGTACCGGTAGCTGGCGCCGAGGCCGAGGTTCCAGTCCCCGAGCGTCTGGGCGAACGCGACGCCGCCCGTCATCGCGAGGCCGTTGCCCATCGACGACACGGGGTAAATCAGGAAGTCGTTGCCGATCTGGCCCGCGGCGACCTGCTCGCCAGTGGGCACCTTGTACTGGCCCGTGGGCACATTCAGGCCGAGGGTGACGACGGCCGCATTGTCGCCAAGCGTGAGGTTGCCGCGAATCTGCGCGTCCGTGAGGCCGCTGATCGAACTCGTCGAGGCGCCCGGCGTCTTCACGCTGCTGCTCGCGAAGTTCGTCGAAACGTCCATGTTGAACCGGTCGTTGAACGGCACGATCCACGCCAGCGGCATCCCGAGCTGGCTGACCGTGCGCGCGGTGCTCCCGGATCCGAGTTGGTAGCTCACGAACTGCGGGTCGACGATCACCGCGGAGTTCGCGACGTCCTGCGCCGCGAGCGGAGCGGCGGCGGCGAGCAGCGCGAGCGTGCAGAAGTGTCGGCGCATCATCGCGTCTCCCTTACGGCTTCTTGATGACAATGGTAACCTGGCCGGTTCTCGCGGTCGGCTGGTCGGAGGTTCCGGTCGCGACGCCGACGTTTGGTGTCACGACCGGCGGGGCACTCGTACTGACCGTCACGTTGGTCGTCGCGACCGCGTTCGTGGTGGTCGGATTCACGTCGCCGACGACCGTGCTGAGCGTCGTCGTCAGGTTTGCCGATATCGTATTGCCGCTTGCCGCGGCGGCCACGGTCTGGCCTTCGGACGAGCCCTTCAGGTTCGACTCGATCTTCGTATTCGTGTTCTGCGACGCCGCGGCGGCGGTCTGGGCGCGCTGGAGCGCCGCGCCGAATCCGGGATCCGCCGCTCGCGCACTCTCGAAAAAGCGCGCGGCCTCATCCAGGCGTCCCGCGTCTTCGGCCATCAGGCCGCGGCTGTAGTCGATGAACGCCTGCAGCGAATGCGTCGGGCGACGGTCCACGTCCTGGTGCTCCGCCGGCGTCAGCGTCACGCCAAGGTCGGCGAACGTCGCGAATACGAGCTGCTTCTCCATGTCGAACAGCTTGTCCAGCGTGCCGTTGGCGTCGAGTCCCGTTCCGACGGTCGCGGAGTTCTGCGTGTTCACGGTCGTCGACGTCATCGTGATGTTCGACGCGCCGGTCGAGATCAGCGCGCCCTTCACGATCCGGCCCGCCCGAATCAGCTTGCCGGCGCGCACCGCGGTGGCCGCGTCGACCTGTCCGTTCTTCGAGAGCGCGATTTCATCCGAGATCGCCTGGATCTTGTCGCGCTCGACGACCGTGATCTTCTTCGGCTTCGCGAGATCGGAGATCACGAGGTCGGCCAGGCCGACCTGCAGGGGCTGGAGGTTCGCGTCCGATCCCTCGATCGTGAACGGCAGGACCGCCACCGTCGTGGGCGAGCCCGGCACCTGCGCGATTTGCGCTTCGTTGGCGACGGCCGCCTTCGCGGCCTCCTGCGCTTCCTCGCGCGTGACGCTCACGAGCCGCACGCGGATGTCGTTGCGCACGCTGCGCGTCTTTCCGACGGCGAGGTACGCCGTGTACGCGGCCTTCGCCGTCGTGTAATCGCGCGTCGCTTCGGCGGCGAGCCCGACGTACAGCGCGGTCACGCCGTCCTTCGGGTCGAGCGACCGCGCCTTCTGCAGCGGCACGAGCGCCTCGGTGAAGCGGCTGGCCTTGTAGTACCAGATGCCGAGCGCGCGATTTGCCGCGACCGAACCCGGATTGGCCTCGACGGCCTTCTCGAGCCGCTCCTGGTTCTTGTCGTTCGGCTTCTGCTGTGCCGCGGCTGGGATCGCCCACACACCGAGCGCCAGCACCATGAGCACACGTCCTGGGTGTCGCATCATTGCTCCTATCGGTCGGGATCGAGCATGTCTTCGAATCGAAGCCACTGCTTGTAGTAGTACAGGTCCACGTATCCGGTGTTGCCGTTGCGGTTCTTCAGCACGAGCAGCTCGGTCGCGCCGTCCACGCCGGAGTTCGGCTGGAACATCTCCTCCCGGTAGACACCGAGCACGACGTCGGCGTGCTGCTTGACCGCGCCGAGCGCGCCGAAGCCATCGAGCGTCGGGCGCTGGCTCGACTGGCCGGCGGGACTCGACTCCAGATGCGTGCAGACCACG
>DATNBT010000021.1:0-4614 GCA_035571855.1 Vicinamibacterales bacterium | reverse complement strand
TGAAGCTCGTGAACTCGCTTCGCACGCGCACGCGGCTGCTCTCGCTGCTTCCGCCGAAGCTGCGCAATCTGATCGTGCTCGCGCCCGATGCGACCCGCGCGGCGGCGGCCGGCGCGGTTCCTGAACGCACGGCCGCGGCCGGCACGCCGCGGCTCCGCGCCGGCTTCATCACCGGCTGCGTGCAGCAGGTGTTCTTCAGCCACGTCAACGAGGCGACCGTCCGCGTGCTCGCGGCCGAGGGCTGCGACGTCGTCGCACCGCGATCGCAGGGCTGCTGCGGCGCGCTCGCGCTCCACTCGGGACGCGACGGCGAGGCGCGGACGTTCGCGCGCGCGCTGATCGAGACGTTCGAGAAGACCGACGTCGACGTCATCGTGATCAACGCCGCCGGCTGCGGATCGTCGATGAAGACCTACGGCGAGCTGTTCCGCGACGATCCGGCGTGGGCCGCGCGTGCGCAGGCGTTCGCCGCGAAGGTACGCGACGTGACCGAGGTGCTCGCGAGCCTCGGTGCCCCGCGGGCGCCGAGAAACAGGCTCGATATGCGGATTGCGTATCACGACGCCTGCCATCTCGCACACGCGCAGGGCGTCCGTCAGCAGCCGCGCGATCTGCTCGCGGCGATTCCCGGCGTGACGCTCGTGCCGATTGCCGAAAGTGAAATCTGCTGTGGCAGCGCCGGCATATTCAATCTGGTACAGCCCGAGATGGCCGCGACGCTCGGCGCGCGAAAGGCCGCTAACATCGCGGACGCAAAACCGGATATCGTAGCGACGACAAATCCGGGCTGCATGCTGCAGATTTCCGCGTCGGCCAGGGCGGCCGGCGTAAACCAGCCCGTCGTGCACGTCGTAGAAGTGCTCGACGCCTCAATTCGAGGACACGCACTCGGGCAGGCCTGAAGGCCCGCACTGCTTATGATCATCGACCCGACGGCTATTCCGGCCCAGACCATGTACCGCGTGCTGATCGGCTCGGTGGTGCCGAGGCCCATCGCGTTCGTCTCCACGCTGTCGACCGACGGCGTGCTCAACCTCGCGCCGTTCTCGTTCTTCAACGCCTTCTGCGCCGACCCGCCCGTCGTCGGCTTCGGGCCGGTGTGGCGCAATCCGCCGAAAGACACGATCCGGAACATCCGCGAGACGGGAGAATTCGTCGTCAACGTCGTCGGCGAGGACATCGCCGAGCAGATGAACATCTGCTCCGGCGACTACGCGCCCGAGGTCGACGAGTTCGCGATGTCGACGCTGACGCCGGTGCTGAGCGAGGTGGTGAAGCCGCCGCGCGTGAAGGAATCGCGGATCAACATGGAATGCTCGCTGATGCAGATCATCGACTTCAGCGAGAAGCCGAACGGCGGCAGCCTGGTGCTCGGAAAGATCGTCCGCATGCACGTGGACGACGAGATCATCGACGCGACCTACAAGATCGACGCCGAGAAGCTGCGCGCGATCGGAAGGATGGGCGGACCCGAGTACGCGCGCACGCGCGATCGGTTCTCGATGGCCCGCCCGGAGATCAAACGATAGGCCCGGCCTGAAGGCCGGGCGGGGCTTTCCGGAATCCCAGCAGTGCCGCAGGACCTTCAGGTCCTGCCACTCCCAATCTAGTCACACGTCGGCGACACCGCCTTCATCGACTTCAGCTGAATCTCCTTGTCCAGCAGCGCGCCCGTCACCGACACGCGCTCGCCGACGTGGCTGCCCAGCTTCAGCTTCTTCGTCGTGTCGACGATGCTGACGGTCGAGGCGTGCTTGGTGATGCCGAGCGTCTTCCAGCTGCGTGACTTCGGCGCGTCGGTGCCGGTCGTGTCCTTCAGGCGGAAGCCGTCGCTCTTCTCCTCGAGACAGCCGGTAATCGTCACGATCTCCGGCGCCTGCACCACGCCTTTGCCGTTCGCCGTCTTCGTGCTCTTGTCGGTCTTCGCCTTGACCGTCGTCGTGCTCTTCGTCGACGCCGCCGCCGGCGCCGGCTGCGACGTCACGGCCGGCTTCACCGTCGGCGCAGCGCTCGCTTTCGGCTCCGCCTGATGCGCGATGATCACGATCGCCCCGACCGCGGCGAGCGTGACCACGGACACGGCGACGACCTTGGCGGCCTGCGGAGACAACATCGACGCTTTCTTCTTGAGCAGATTCATGTCCCATTCCTCCTCCGCCTTCGCCCTGCGGGCGTCGGCGAGACAGGGACGTGGTGAGCAAGGGGGGTGCCCCGCACGATTCTGAAATCGGAGACGGTAAAGTGCGGGACGTGGGGTCAGTTGCGGCGCAGGCGGAAATCACAAAATCGCGCTGTCACAAGCTGTCACAACGCGATTTGTAATCGAACTTACCAGCCCGCCGCCTGGCCGTCCTTGCGGAAGTCCGACCCGGCGCGGTAGCCGCCGCCGGGAAGACGCATCAGCCACTGCACGCCGCCGACGTCGTGGCCGTTGATGGACCGCACGTCGTGCCCCATCGCCGCGAGCTGCGATCCGACGAGGCGCGCCAGCGGCGACTCGAGGCGCAGCACGTTCGGGATCTGCGAGTGACGATAGCGCGCCATGTCGGCCGCGGCCTGCAGGTTGGCGCCGAGGTCGAAGACGTCGACGAGAATCTGCTCGTGCCCCTGCGCCTGCATGTCGCCGCCCATCAGCGTCACCGTCATGACGGGCTCGCCGTTCTTCATCACCATGCCGGCCGACAGCGTGTTGAACGGCCGCTTGTGCGGCGCGATGACGTTGGGGCTCTTCGGATCGAGCGAGAAGAGCGAGCCGCGGTTGTGCAGGACGAAGCCGTAGCCCGGCACCGTCAGCCCCGATCCGAACTCGTCGAAGTTGCTGTTCACCCACGACACCATGTTTCCGGCGCCGTCCGCGGCCGACAGCACAATCGTGTCGCCGTTGCCGTCGGCGTTGCCCTTCGGTCCTGGCGCCGAGGCGCGCGCCGGATCGACCGCGGCGCAGAGCGAGGCCGCGTGTGCTTTCGACAGCAGCTTCGCCGTCGGCACCGCAACAGCATTCGGGTCGGCGTTGTAGCGATAGAGATCCGCGTAGGCGAGCTTCTTCGCCTCGACCATCAGGTGCCAGTACTTCGCGCTCGAGGGACCTAACGTTGCCAGCGTCTGGCCGGGCGCCCACTTCGGCACGCAGGCCTCGAGGATGTTGAGCATCTCGCCGGTCGCCCACGCCTGCGACGGCGGAGGGAGCTCGAGCACGTCGTAGCCGTGATACGTCGTGCGCGCCGGTTCGGTCCACTCGCCTTTATACGCGGCCAGATCCTCCATCGTCATCGTCCCGCCGAGCGCGGTGGACTTCGCGACGATGGCTTTGGCGATGTCGCCCTTGTAGAACGCATCGACGCCCTGCTGCTGAATCAGCTGGAATGTGCGGGCGAGATCGGGATTGCGGAAGCGATCGCCGGCCGACACCTTTCGTCCGTCGACGTACCACGTCTTCACCGAATCGGGATCGAGCTGCGTACAGCAGCCGCGCAGCGGCAGCGCTTTCGGCAGCACCCAGTCGTGCGCGATGCGCTCGGAGACGGGAAATCCGTTCTGCGCGTAGTCGATCGCCGGCGCGAGGACGTCCTTGAACGACATCGTGCCGAAGCGCTTCAGCACGGCATCCCAGCCCCACACGGTTCCGGGCACGGTGACGGGAAGAATTCCGCCCGGCGGCATTCCTGATCCGGGCCCCCAGTTGTCGGCCGCGGCGCGGTACCCGAGCTCGCCGAAATGCGCGACGGTTGCCCCCGTCGGCGCCATGCCGCTCGCGTTGAGGACGAACGTCTTGTGCTCCTTCGCGCTGTAGATGACGGCGAACAGATCGCCTCCGACGCCGACCATCATCGGCTCGACGACGTTCAGGACCGCGGCGGTGGCGACGGCGGCGTCCATGGCGTTGCCGCCCTGCTGCAGGATGCGCAGGCCCGCCTGCGCCGCGAGCGGCTGGCTGGTGACGACGACGCCGTGGGGCGCCATGACTTCGGAGCGGGTCTGCGCGAGCCAGCCGTCCGCGCGGTCGCCGCGGACGGCGCTGCAGAACGCCGGCTTCACCGGCGCCTCGCAGGGATTCATCGCGGGCAGCGTCTGCGCCGTCAGCACGGCGGCGGCGGCGAACGCCAGCGCAACCGTTCTCACTTCGTACTTCTCACTTCGTACTTCTCAGTTCTAACTTCTCACTTCTGACTTCGTACGTGCGCGTCCAGCCCGTGCGACCGTTCGTCATGCTGAACGAGCCCTCGTCGGACGCCGTGAGCTTGAGCCACGCGGCGTGGTCGCGCTCGCCGAAGTCGAGGTTCGCGATGAACGTATCCGGAAAGTTGTCTGCCCCGTCGATCAGCGACTTGTGGAGCGCCCACACGCCTTCGATGTCGTCGCGCTGATGCAGCGAGGCCCAGGTCGGCGGCGATCCGCCTTTGTACGCGCCGTTGTTCGAAATCGCCACGCGCGGATGAATCGCCGCGTAGATCGGCGAGACGTTGCTGTCGGCGTTCGCGTGGTGCGTGATGAGGTACGCGTCGATTGGACCGATCAGGTTGTCCGGGCAGACCAGCTTGAGCAGCGGCGGCCCGACGAGATCGCCGAGATCGAGAAAGCGGAAGCGCCCGTATCGAAGCAGGAGGCCGACCGATC
>DATNBT010000020.1:0-8324 GCA_035571855.1 Vicinamibacterales bacterium | reverse complement strand
CCGGACAGGCAGGGCGCGGTCGTCTGGCAGTACCGCGCCGGCGAAGGCAGCGCGCTCGGCGGCATCGAATGGGGATCGGCCGCCGACGGCGCGCGCGCGTACTTCGCGGTCTCCGACATCCTGCGTCCGAAGCCCGGCGGCCTCCACGCCGTGTCGCTCGACAGCGGCGAACGCGCGTGGGTCGCGGCGCCGGCGCCGCCGAAGTGCGGCAGCGGACGCGGCTGCAACGGCGCACAGTCGGCCGCGCTCACGCTGCTGCCCGGCGTGATCTTCTCGGGCTCGAACGACGGCGCGCTGCGCGCATACTCCGTGTCGGATGGATCGGTGATCTGGGAGTACGACTCGAACCGCGACTTCGAAACGGTCAACGGCATCATCGCCCGCGGCGCGTCGATGATCGGCCCCGGCCCCGCCGTCGCCGGCGGGATGCTGTTCGTGAATTCCGGATACGGCGGATTTGGAGGACGTGCAGGAAACGTGCTGTTGGCGTTCGGAGTGAAATAGACAGCAGCGCCTGCGGCCAGCCGCGCGAAGCGCGGCTCAGCGTAAGTTCGCGGCGGGGGTGGGGCCCCGCCGCCAGTGAAAGAAGTAAGGAGAGAGATTCACTATGCGCGCGATCGCCTTCTGTTCGATCGTCGTGGTCACGCTGGTACTCCCGGTTTCCGCCCAGGAGGCACGCAATGCCGCGCGCGTGCCGCCCAATCAGAACGCGCCGACGTTCAGCAAAGACGTCGCGCCGATTCTCTACAGCAAATGCGTGCAGTGCCATCGGCCCGGCGAGGTCGCGCCGATGTCGCTCATCACCTATAAAGATGTGCGGCCGTGGGCCCGCGCCATCCGCGACAAGGTCAGCTCGCGGACGATGCCGCCGTGGTTCGCGGATCCGGCGCACGGGACGTTCAGAAACGACCGGAGCCTGACGCAGGCGCAGATCGACACCATCGTGAAGTGGGTCGACGCCGACGCGCGCCAGGGCGATCCGGCCCAGCTCCCGCCGCTGCCGACGTTCGCCGACGGCTGGCAGATCGGCACACCTGACGTCGTCTTCGAAATGCCGGTCGAGTACAAGATCCCCGCCGACGGCACCGTCGACTACCAGTACTTCGAAGTGCCGACGAACTTCAAGGAAGATCGCTGGATCTCGGCCGGCGAAGTCCGCGCAGGAAACGCCGAGCACGTGCATCACATCATCGTCTCCGTCATCGAGCCGGCGGGCGGCACCGCGCGTCCGAGCGTGATGAGCGTCCGCGCCATCAACGACGGCACCGAGACGCCACGGCCGGCGCGGCCGGCCACCGAGGCGCAGCGTGCGGCGTTCGCGCAGGCGGCGCGTCGCGCCGCCGCGGTTTCGCTCGTGAACTGGGCGGTCGGCGAAGATCCGCCGTCGTATCCCGCGGGCATGGCGAAGCGCATTCCCGCCGGATCGATTCTGCAGTTCCAGGTGCACTACACCACCAACGGCGCGCCGGCGACCGACCGCTCCAGGATCGGTCTCATCTTCACGAAGACACCGCCGAAGAACGAAATGCGGACGGCGCTCATCGCGAACACGCAGTTCACGATTCCCGCGGGCGACGCGAATCACCAGATCGAAGCCGAAGCGACGTTCAACGACAACGTGAAGATCTGGTACATGCACCCGCACATGCACCTGCGCGGCAAGGACATGACCTACACGGCGATCTATCCCGACGGCCGGCAGGAAGTCGCGCTGCGCGTGCCGAAGTACGACTTCGGCTGGCAGACCGACTACGCGCTCGCGCAGCCGCTGAGCCTGCCGAAAGGCAGCAGGCTCCACGTCACGGCGCACTACGACAACTCGCCGGCGAATCGCTTCAATCCCGATCCGAACGCCGTCGTCCGATGGGGCGATCAGACGTGGGAAGAGATGATGATCGGCTACATCACCTACACGGTCGACAGCGCGCAGATGAACGCCGGCGTCGTGAAGGGCAACGACAATGGCGCGCACTGAACTTTCAGTCGCGATCTTGACCGTTGCCGCCGGCGCGCTGGCGGTCGGCACGCTGTCCGCGCAGCAGAACTACAAAGCGCCGCGTACGGCGTGGGGTGAGCCCGACCTGCAGGGCGTGTGGTCGAGCGCCGCGGAGCAGACCGTGCCGTTCGAGCGCGACTCGCAGTACGGCGAGCGGCAGTTTCTGACCGACGCCGAGTTCGAGCAGCGTCTCAAGCGGACCGAACGGCAGATCGAGTCGGACAACGCGGAGTTCAACGTCGAGACGGCCGACACGGCGAACGCCGGCGCGGTCGGATCGGCGACGTCACCGCCGCCGCACTGGCTCGAGCGCAGCGAGACGTCGCGGCGGACATCTTCGGTAATCGATCCGCCGAACGGCCGTCTGCCGGACATGACGACCGAAGGCCGGCAGCGCGCGTCCGGCGTGATTCCGGCGCTCGGCAACGGACCGTTCGACGGCCCGGAACAGATGTCGATGTGGGTGCGGTGCGTCGGCCGCGGCGTGCCGACGTCGGTCTGGCCGACGGTCTACAACGCGAACACGCGCATCATGCAGGGACCGGGCTACGCGGCCATCACCTACGAAATGATCCACGACACGCGCGTCGTCCCGATCTCGACGGCGCCCCACCCCGGCCTGAAGGTCCGCTCGTACTTCGGCGACTCACGCGCACGCTGGGACGGCGAGACGCTGGTGGTGGACGTCGCGAACTTCAACGGCAGGATGCCGTATCGCGGTTCGAGCGACGCGCTGCATCTCGTCGAGAAATACCATCGCATCGACAGGGACACGATTCGCTACGAAGTCACCGTCGAAGACCCGCACACCTGGACGCGGCCATGGACGGCAGCGCTGGACCTCAGGCGGCTGCCTGCCGTCATGTTCGAGTACGCGTGCCATGAAGGCAACTACTCGATGCTGAACATCCTAACGGGATCGCGGAAGGCGGATCGCCGCTAAGACTCGTGCCGGCGTGAATGGGAACGTGTCCATCCGCACGCCGGTGGCGTCGAAGAACGCGTTCGCGATCGCCGCCGCCGCGGCGGCCATCACTTCTTCACCCGCGCCGAGGCTTCGCTCGTCGATCCGCTGGACGACGACCGGCGTGACCTCGGGACATTCCTCGAAGCGCAGGATCGGATAGCTCGCCCAGTCGACGCTCGTCACGCCCGTCGTGTCGAACTTCACTTCCTCGTGCAGCATCCGGCTGGCGGTCTGCACGAGCTGGCCGCGAATCTGGCTCTCGACGATCGCCGGATTGACGACGAGGCCGGCGTCGAGCGCGCCGTAGAGGTGCGTAATCTTCACGTCGCCGGTCGCGGTGTTCACCTCGACATCCGCGACGGCACCGCCCCATGACTGCAGATGCGTGCCGAGCCCGATGCCGCGGCCTGCCCTCAGCGAGGCGCCTCTGTTTCCGTCGCGCCGAGGGCCCGCGTTCGGTACCCAGTTGGCCGCCTTTGCCGCGGCGTCCAGGACACCGAGCCACCGGTCGTCCGCGATGTTGCTCCGGCGGAATTCGTACGGATCGATCTTCAGCTCACGCGCGAGCTGATCGATCGCCTGCTCCGAGCAGAACGCGAACGCGAGATCGAGCGGCGACCGCAGCCAGCCGGCCTTCAGATACTCCGTCACCGGCAGCTTGTGATTCATGAGACGCAGGTTCGCGATCTTGTACTGGCCGCCGCACGTCAGCCGGTTCAGGCCCTGGACGCCCATCGCCGGCGCGTTGATGAAGTCGCCGACCGGCGCGCCGGTCAGCTGCGCGGAAGCTTCGGTCCCGCTCCAGCCGTGCTGCCAGCCGTGATACTCGTACGCGACGATCTTTCCCTGCGCGTCCGCGGCCGCGCGGGCCTCGCCGACGTGCGCCGGGCCGAAGTTGTCCCAGCCGTGCTCGTCCCATCGCATGAACTGCACGCGCACCGGCTTTCCGGCTTCCTGCGACATGAACGCCGCTGCCTGCGCCACATCGTCATAGCAGCTGTGGCCGTACGTGCCGGAGCCTTCGTAGTACTGAACGCGAACGCTCTGCTCGCGCAGCTTCAGCAGTCCAGAGACCGTGCGGCGCGTCGCGTAGACGTCCTGCGTCGAACACATGATGAGCGCGCCGTCCGGTTTCACGTCGGCGACGGCGCAATTCGGACCGAACGGCGCGTGCGCCTGATACGGCGTCCGCGCGGCGAACGACACGACGTGCGGGCTGGAAGACAGCGCCGGCGCGACGCTGCCGCGTTCGACGACGACTTCCTCGCCGGTTTTCGCCGACCGCATGCGCTCGTACAGCTTGTCGTTGCCCGGCAGCGCGGACGTCGGCTCCCACGTCACCTTGAGCTGCCGGGCGGCGCGAACCGCGTCCCACTCCTTCCCGGCGACGACGCCGAGAAAATCGCCGCGCCGGACGACACGCGCGCCTGGAATCGAGGCGATGGACGACTCGTCGACGCCGACGACTTTCGCGCCGACGCCGTACGCGCGCTGGCCGCGCGGCCGGACGACCCGGCCGTGCAGCATGCCGTTCACGCGCACGTGCTGCATGTAGGTGTGCGCGCCCTTCAGCTTGTCCTCGAAATCACGGCGCATCACGCGCGTGCCGACGACTTTGTACTGATCGGGTGGCTTGACCGGTGCCGCGTCGCTGAACGCGAGATCGAACCGCTTGTCGCCAATCAGCTCGCCGTATGTCACGCGACCGGAATTCCCCGGCGCCGAGACGACGCCTTTCGAAACGCTCAGATTGGCCGCGGGCGCGTTCAGCCGTGGCGAGGCCATGTTCAGCAGCGCCCGCCGTGCTTCCGCGGCCGCCTGGCGTACCTGCGGACCGCCGCGGGCGATCGACGCGCTCGAGTACGTGCCGCCCTGGTTCGGCGTCACGTTCGTGTCGAGCCGCACGGACTTGATCTGGCTCATATCGAGATCGAGTTCCTCCGCGGCGATCTGCAACAGAGCCGTCGACGCACCCTGCCCGAGCTCGGCGAAGCCGACGTAGACGGTCGCGGTGTTGTCGGCGTGGATGGCGAGCCACGTGTCGATCTGTTTCGCGTCCGGCGGTCCCGCGACGCCGCCGCGCGCGGCCGACGTCTGCGCGAAGAGCCGGTCGCCGAGGCTGAAGCCGACGACGAGCGCTCCACCGGTTTTGAGGAAGTCGCGTCTGATCATGAGCGCGCTCCCATGATTTCGGACGCGCGCTTCACGGCGCGCAGGATGCTCGGGTACGTTCCGCACCGGCACAGGTGGCCGTTCATCGCCGTCCGGATCTGCGCGTCCGTCGGCTTCGCGTTCTTCGACAGGAGCTCGGCGGCTTTGACGATCATCCCGTTGTAGCAGTAGCCGCACTGCGGCGCCTGCTCTTCGAGCATCGCCTGCTGCACGGGATGCATCTCCGGCGCGCGCGCCAGCCGCTTCGTGACGGCGTACCACATCGGCAGGCCTTCGAGCGTCGTGACCGACTTGCCCGCGACCGCGGACACCGGCGTGACGCACGATCGCTTCTCCACGCCGTCGACGAGCACCGAGCACGACCCGCACTGCGCGAGGCCGCAGCCGAATCGCGGTCCGTGCAGCTGCAGCTCGTTCGACAGCACGTACAGCAACGGCGTCTCCGGCGAGGCGTCGACGGACGCCGTCCTGTTATTGACCCTGATGTCCACGTCGGTTGTCCTTCAGCGGCGCTGGCGCCGCAAGCCTTCGGTCAGCTCGATCGATGTTCCCCACGGATCGGTCAGGCGCGCGGTCGCAACGCCGTCAGCCTGCACGGTGTACGGCAGGTCGAGCTGGATGCCGCCGGCCTGCAGCTTCCTGCAGAACGCCCGCAGGTCCGTGATTTCGAAGCCGATGTGATCGAGCATCCGCCCGCGCGTGGGCGCGACCGGCCGATCGCTGTCGGAGAAGTTCAGGTTGATGCCGGGCAGGTCCGTCGCTTCGTAGTGCCAGCGTTTGCCGGTCGCACCGCCGAACACGCGCGTGTACCACTCCTTCGCCTGACGTTCCGATCCCGCGGGCACGTAGAAATGAATATGGTGCACGACAATCGGCGTCGTCATCTTCTGCTGATGGCGGCCCGCGGCGGCGCTCGTCTGGCCGGGATCGAGCGTGAACACGAGATTCTCCGACGTTTCATCGAACAGCTCGATGCGCTCGCCTTCGGGCGACGTCACCGACGCCACTCCGGGAAACTGCGTGAGATAGGTGACCTTCAACCCGGCGGCTTCGACGGCCTTCAGCGACCGCACCTTGAACGCGACGTGATTGACGACGGATCCCGCCGTGCCGCCGGACGACTCGCCCTGGCTGAGGAACACGAGCACGTCGGGAAACGCGACCACGTGCGCCGTGGCGGTGTCACTGGCCGTACCGCCGAGCGCGACCCAGAAGCGGCGGTTCGCGTCGACGTCTCGAACGACGTAGTGCAGGTGGCCCATCGCCACGCCGGCGGCGTTAGGCGCCGCAAGCTGCGCGTGCGCCGATGTCGCGGCGAGGCTCACGAGCAGCGCGCAGGCGGCCGCGATGCGCGCGCTCATCGTCTCGCCCGCGTGTCCTTCTCGTTCTCCAGGCAGATGAATTCCATCAGATCCGTGTCGGGCTGAAGCGTCGCCACGATCGTGTTGCCCCATGGCTTCGTGTACGCCTTCGGATCGTCGATCGTCGCGACGATCTCCAAGTGTCCATAATCCTTCCGCGTGAATCTCGTCGTCACATGCAGCGCCTCGGTCGACGGCTTGCCGAGCTGATCGAGCCAGACGCGGCCGTTGAAGCCGCGGCTGTCGACGACGAGCGTGTCGCCGTCCCATTTCGCCGTCGAGTAGCCGTGCCACGTGGGCGCGTTGTCGGGGCTGCCGTTGTACGTGCGGCCGTCCATGAACGCCTGCCACCAGAGGTTGAACGCCTCGTGCACGAAGAACACGATCGTCGGCGTCTGGACGATGCGCCACGGCGCAGGCGCCCACAGCACTTTCGGCACGCCCTGCGGCAGGCAGTTGGCGTCGGGCTCTTCGCGCCACTTCGCCCCGGACGCGCGGATGTCGTACTCGGCCTTCGCCCACGGCTGGAACGGCACGGGCTCTTTCGAGTCTTTTGCGAGGTCGCGCACGTAACCGAGCGGCGGATTCCAGACGCCGGAGAGATCGGGCTTGCCGTCGGGCAGCCTCGGCGCAGGCGCAGACAGATTGGGTTTGCCGTCAGGTCCACGCGGCACGTTCGAGCGTGGCACGTTCGACCACTGCGCGGATACCGAGACGCCGAGAAGCACGACAGCCGCCACCGACAGCAGACGTTTCATCGTTCTCTCCGTTTCTGAACTTCAACAACGCCGCGATCGCCGTCGACGATAACCCAGTCGCCGGTTTCGATCACGTCCAGCGGATCCCTATCCAGATCGGTCACGCTCGGAATGCGCATGACCACCGCGCCCAGCGCAATCTTCGTCGTCATCTCGTTGAACACGAGTGCCTTCGGCGCCGTGCCCGCCAGCCGCGCGGTATGAAACATCGCCGACCAGCCCGACGATCCTTTCGCGCCGCGGCACACGAGGACCTTGTTCGCGAAGCTGACGCCGCGCAGCTCGTGCCGCACTTCGGTGATCACGCCCTGCATCGGGTTGACGCCGCCCCACCCCGGCACGGTGTCGTGCGTGACGAGCGCCTCGCCTTCCGCGCGTCCGCCCACGACTTTGCGGCCGTGCAGGACGATGCGTTCGTCGTGCAGGCCTTCAGGCCGGCCTGCTACAGATCCTGTGGATTCCATGTGCCTGTGAGTGCCGCGTTGATGCAGTCGCGCGTCGAGCCGAACCACGCCTGGATGTTCATGATCGCCGGCAGGTAGTGCGCCTGTTTCGCCGAGTCGAGCGCGGCGACTTTCGTTCCCGGCGGAATCGCCTGCGCGAACGCCGAGCAGGTATCGGTCATCACGACAGCGCCGGACTTCGCGATCGCGTCGATCAGTCCGCGCGCTTCCGCCTGCTGCTTCACGTCGCGCGATGTGAAGATCCACAGCGCGCTGTTCGCGTTGACGCGACGGCCGTCGAGCAGCCGCGCCGCCTCTTCGATCTGCTCGAGCGCGGCATGCGGGCAGCCGAGCATCACGTAGTCGACGTTGGTATCCTTCGCACTCGAGTTGATCGCGTCGTACGTCCGCTTCCGTTCCGCCGCGCCGTACGTAATCGTGGCCACAGGCGTGTTTCCGCCGAACGCCGCGTCGGCCGCCGGGGCCTCCGGCGTGACGCCGACGATGTGGTACAGCTCGACGCCGCCTGAAGACGCTGCGGCGGCGCCGAAGTGTTTGTGGCGAATCAGGTCGGGGCGTCCGTACTTGCCGGTGAGGACAGGTATCCGCTCCTGCACGACGTCGCCG
>DATNBT010000019.1:0-8212 GCA_035571855.1 Vicinamibacterales bacterium | reverse complement strand
TCGCCACCGCGCGGTGCGCGGCGTTCGGCTCGGCGCGGCGAATCATGTCGCGCCGTTCGCGGTACCATTCCCAGACGATCCCGGGATCGGAGTCGAACGCGGACTGGGTCGCGAGCTTCGTGGGATCGAGGTTGCGCCAGTAGCCGCCGGTGCCGCGGAAAGTGGGGATGCCACTCTCCGCGGAAATGCCCGCACCGGTGACGACCAGGACGCGCAATTATTTCTTGGGCAGCGCGAGCGCGATGTACTGAGCCGGTGCGGGATCCGAGGTGATGCCGACGCCGCGCGGCGCGAACAGCCCGCGGCCGCCGCCGACGCAGAAGACGACGAACTCGCGTCCGCCGACTTCGTACACGGCCGGCACGCCTTCGACCGCGGCGCCGACGTCCATCGACCACAGCACTTTGCCGGTGTCCTGATCGTAGGCGCGCAGCTTGCGGTCGGACGAAGTGCCGACGAAGAGCAGTCCGCCGGCGGTCGCGGCGACGCCGCCGCGCGGGGCGAAGCTGCCCGGTTCCGTCTTGCCGCCGGGAAGTCCCGGCATCTCGCCGTCCGGCACCTGCCAGATGATCTTTCCGGAGTTCAAGTCGTACGCGGTGAGCTGCGACCAGGGCGGAGCGATCGCCGACAGGCCGTTCGCGTAGCTGTTGAAGAAGTTGACGGGCGAGTCGTAGGGCACGAAGCCTTCCGGCGCGCCGGGAATCGCCGCGGGCGCCGCCGGCCCGCGTCCACGAGCCGCGGCCTCAGGCGGCGGAGCGGGCGCCCCGGCGCGTCCTGCGGCGGGAGCGCCGCCGCGACGGCCCGGCGCCGTTCCCGGTGCATACAGCCGCGTGTACACCGGCAGCTCCTTCGAGACGACGAAGAACAGCCCGCGCTGCGGGTTGATCGCCGAGCTGCCCCAGTTGGCGCCGCCGTTGTGGCCGGGCATCTGAATCGTGCCCTTCAGGCTCGGCGGCGTGTAGACGCCTTCGTTGCGTGAGTTCTTCAGCAGCTCACGCACCGATGCCTGTTCCTCCGCCGTCAGGTACGGATCGATGTCCTTCTCGGTGAACGACTGCCGCGCGAACGGCGGCGGCATCGTCGGAATCGGCTGCGTCGGCGAGGACTGCTCGCCCGGCACGTCGGTCTGCGGCACCGGCTTCTCTTCGATCGGCCAGATCGGCTTGCCCGTCACGCGGTCGAGCACGTAGAGCCAGCCCTGTTTGCTGGCCTGCGCGACGACGTCGACGTTCCTGCCGTCGTGGCGGATCGTCAGCAGCTTCGGCGCCTGCGGGAAGTCGTAGTCCCACAGATCGTGATGGATCGCCTGGAAGTGCCAGAGGCGTTTGCCGGTCTTTGCGTCGAGCGCGACGATGCTGTTGCCGAAGAGGTTGTCGCCGTGGCGGTTGCCGCCGTAGAAGTCGAAGCGCGCGGTGCCGAACGGGATGTACGCGATGCCGCGCGCCTCGTCGACGGTCAGCTCGCTCCAGTTGTGGACGCCGCCGCCGTTGGCCAGCGTGGCTTCAGGCCACGTGTCGGCGCCGAATTCGCCCTTTTCCGGCACGCTGTGGAACGTCCACACGAGCTTGCCGGTGCGGACGTCGTACGCGTGCGTGTCGCCGGGGCTGGAGATGTACGCCGCGCCGCCGGCGGGCAGCGACATGATGATCAGGTTGTCGTAGATGCGGCCGGGGTTGCCGGTCTGCAGCGGCCGGACGCCGGTCACGTCCCTGTGGAGGCCGAGCCGCAGATCGACTTTGCCGTTCTCGCCGAAGGTCTCGATCGTCTTGCCGGTCTGCGCGTCGACGGCGGTGAGAAACCCGCCGTTGATGTAGAGGAGCCGCCGGTCTTTCCGGTCGGCGCTTTCCCAGTAGTTGATGCCGCGGTCGCCGATCGCGCCCTGGTTGGCGTGCGTCCAGATTTCCTGTCCCGTCGCCGCGTCGAGCGCGACGAGCGACATGTTCTTCGCCAGCGTGTACATCACGTTGTCGACGACGATGGGATTGAACCGGTACGTCCGCATGTCCCCGCTCGCGTACGTCCAGGCGACGGCCAGCTGGCCGACGTTCTTCCGGTTGATCTGATCGAGCGACGAGAACTGCGAGGAGTCTGAGCTCCCGAGATACTGCCGCCAGGTGTTGAACCTGTTCCTGCCCTTCTGCTGCGCGATCGGAACCGCGAGCAGCGAACCAAGAACCAGCGCGAACGCAGCGACGAACCAGATCTTTCGCATCTAGAGACTCTCCACGAACGTGATGAGCAGGCGGTTGAATTCCTTCGGCTGTTCCATCATCACGAAGTGCCCGGTGCCGGGCATCGCGACGTAGTCGAACGTCGGGAACACCTTCTTCAGGAACGGCGTCTGCGGCAGCGCGAACGATTTCTCGGCGAAGATGCCGTACGCGGGGACGTTCATCACTTCGTCGCTCGCGTACTTCTCGTCGAACGTCGTGCGCATCGCGCTCGCGGCGGTCGCGGGCGGCGCGGCCAGCATCATCTTCAATACGTGCTGCTGAACGGCCTTCGGCGTCTTCGGCGTGAACATCCCGGTGATCATGCCTTCGCGCATCGCCAGGCCTTCCGGCGTCGTCAGCTTGTCGGGATCGAGCGGCGTCTGGATGCCGCGTCCGCCCGGAGGCGTCGGCGCGACGACGACGCCGTCCACGAGGACGAGCGCCGCGACGTGCTGCGGATACAGGTGCGCGTACTCGCGGATGACCGGCGTGCCCATGCTGTGGCCGACGAGGATGATCTTTTCCGCCTGCTGTTCCGCGCGGACGGCTTCCACCGCCTTCGCGAACATCTCCATCGTCACCTTGCCGTCCTTCGGCGCGTCGCTCTTGCCGTGTCCCGGAAGGTCGAGCGTGATGACGCGATAGCGTTTCGCCAGCTCCGGCACGTTCATGGCCCACGACGTCTCGTCGCACGTCCAGCCGTGGACGAGGACGAGCGTCTTGCTGCCCTTGCCCGTCGCAGTGGAATGAATCTTCATCCCATCGAGCGTCGCGGCGTGAAGCGGCGACGCGATGAGGAGAAGCGCGGTGCAGAGGGTCGCGATCACATGGTGTTTCATAGCGCACATATTAATTGAAGTATCGTGTGTAGGTGCGTTCGTCGGAGTGGGTGGCACTCCTTTATTTCCTATATCTCGCAATCGTTTGCTGGCTCCGGCCCGTGCCGCAGGCGCGCCGTGCCCTCATCACGGGCGTCTCGGCCGCCGTGCTGGCCGTCATCGTCGGCGTCGCGCGGTACGCGCCCGGGTTCGCGCGCGACTGGGCGCCGTTTCTTTACGTCTCGGTCGCGTATTACCTGTCGGGACATCTGTTCATCGCGCCGTCCGCGCGCCTCGAAGCGTGGCTGCTCGAGTGGGATCACCGCTGGCTCGGGGATCCGCCGACGCGGTTCGCGCGCTGGCCGTGGTGGCTGGTCGCGTGGCTCGACATTATCTATATGCTGTGCGCGCCGCTGCTGCCGGGCGGCTTCGCGATCCTCGCGTTGACCGGACATTCCTCGCAGGCCAACCGCTACTGGACGATGGTGCTCGCCGCGGACATGGGCGCCTTCGCGCCGCTCAGCGTCTTTCAGACGCGCCCGCCGTGGCAGATCGAGCGGCCGGCCGTGCTGGCCGCATCGCGCGTGCATCGGCTCGCGTCATACGTGGTGAAGAACGCGACGACAGGCGTGAACACGTTTCCGAGCGGCCACGTCGCCGTCACGCTCGCGGTCGCGTTCGGCGTGATCTCGACGCTGCCGATCGTCGGCGTGGCGCTTCTCTTGTGCGCCGCCAGCATCGCCGTCGCCTGCGTCGTCGGCCGCTACCATTACACGGTGGATGTGCTCGCCGGCGCGGCGCTCGGCCTGGCAGTCTGTGCGCTCGCAGCCGCGTTTGGCGCGTAAACGCGTAAAGTAGAAAGATAAATGCTCATTCTCGTCGCACTTTTCGCCGTCCTGCAGGCGCAGCCTGCGCCGCGGACGGGCGTGCTTCAGGGCGTCGTCACCACGCAGAGCACGGTCAATCTTCCAGGTGTGCAGGTCACCGTCACCGATTCCTCCGATAAGCAGGTCACGCAGGTGCTCACGGGCGAAGACGGCCACTTCAGCGTCGTCGGCCTCGTGCCGGGACGCTACAAGGTCAGCGCGGCGCTGGTGTCGTTCGTGACGACGACGGTGAACGCGGATGTCGCCGCGGGGCGGGTGAGCGATCTCGCGATCGATCTGCCGATCGAAGGCATCGCGACCACGGTGGATGTCGTCGCGCAGAATCCGGTGGTCTCGAGCGAAGGCACGGTCGCGCAGACCGAGACGATCAGCGGCAAGGAGATCGACACGTTCGCGGCGAGCGGAGGCCTGCAGGCGACGATGCGGCTGCTGGCGAGCGTGATTCAGGCGCCGAACGGCGTCAGCATCCGCGGCGGCCGGCCGAGCCAGGCCGGCGTCCAGCTCGGCGTGAGCACGATGGTGGATCCGTCGACGGGCCTCTCGCGCGTGACGCTGCCCGACGACGCCATCGAGTCGGTGTCGGTGCTGCCGAATCCGTACGCGGTGGAGTTCGGACGGTTTTCCTCCGGCGTCGTCGTCATCCAGACGCGGCGGGCGGGCGACCAGTGGCGCCTGCGCATCAACGACATCGACCCGACGTTCAGGACCCATCGCGGATCGCCGGTCGAGATCATCGGCCTCGGGCGGGAGGCGCCGCGCGTGGAGTTCGGCGGCCCCGTCGTCAAGGACAAGCTGTTCGTCGAGCAGGCGATGCAGTTCGTCTACAGCGCCATGGACGTGCCGAGCCTGCCCGAAGATCTGCTGCACACGCAGACGTCGTTCAGTTCCTTCACGCGCGTGGACGCGAACCTCGATCAGCGGCACTCGCTGATCGGGACGTTCGGGTGGTTTCCGGGCAAGACGCACTGGGATCTGCTCGGCACGTTCACGCCGCCCGAGGCGACGGTCGACACGCACGTGCGCGCGCAGGAGATCGCCGCCACCGAACGCGCGGTGTGGACCGACTCGCTCTTCGGCGAGACGACCGTGCACGTCCACCGCTTCGCGACGGACGTGCTGCCGCAGGGCGCGGCGCCGATGCAGCTGCTGCCCGACACGACGATCGGCAACTTCTTCAACGAGCAGCACCGCCAGACGGCGACGTATCAGGTGATCGCCACGCTCTCAGGCTCGAAGACGACGAAGCAGGGATCGCACCTGTTCAAGGGGGGCGTCGATCTGCTGCGCAACGACTACGACGGCACGAGCCTGAGCCGGCCGGTGCTGATTGAGCGCGCCGACGGATCGCTCATCCGCTCGTTGACGTACACGCCGAACCTGACGGCGCAGTCGCAGGCGACGACCGACGTCGCGCTGTTCGCGCAGGATCGGTATCAGCGCAACGCCCGCTGGTACGTGGAGTTCGGCGGCCGCGTCGATCGCGACGGCATCCTCGACCGCTACAACGTCACGCCGCGCGTGGGCAGCGCGGTGCTGCTCGACAAGGCCGGCGCCGCCGTCGTCCGCGGCGGCTTCGGCCTGTTCTTCGAGCGGACGCCGTCGACCGTCGGCGCGTTCGCGCAGTTTCCGAGCGTCGTCGACCAGCGGTATCAGCTGAACGGCACGACGCCGTCGGGACCGGCCGTGACGTTCGTGCCGGACGTGCAGGACCTGCAGACGGCGCGGAGCCGGACGTGGGACCTCGGCTTCGACTACCGCTTCAACGCGATGTGGTCGCTCCATCTCGGCTATCTCGATCGCGACGGCCGCGACGAGCTGCTCGTCAATCCGGTGCAGACGGGGCCGGCGACGGGGCAGCTGCTGCTGTCGTCGAGCGGCAATTCGGTGTACCGCGGCGCCGAAGCCGCCGTGCATTTCAATGCCGGAGATCGCGCGGACGTCAACGTGTCGTACACGCGTTCGCGCGCGCGCACCGACCTGAACGCGATGTCGAACTACTACGACACGATCATGTGGCCGGCGCTCGGACGCAACGAGTACGCGCCCGCGCCGACCGACGCGCCGAACCGCCTGCTGGCGCGCGGCCGGTTCACGCCGTGGAAGAACTGGCTCGTCATCGGCATCCTGGACTGGCGCACGGGTTTTCCGTGGTCGCCGACGACCGACGCGCTCGATTACGTCAGCCCGCGCAACTCGCTGCGGTTCCCGAACTACGTCAGGCTCGAAGCCGGCCTCGAACGCCACGTGAAGATCCTCAAGTTCCGCCCGTGGCTCGGCGTCCGCGTCTGGAACGCGCTCGACGCGTTCCTGCCCGTCGACGTGCAGTCGAACCTCGGATCGGCGAACTTCGGCACGTTCTACAACTCGGAATATCCGCAGATCCGCATCGTGCTGCGGTTCGAGCGCTGAGATGACGCGGGGAGTCGTCCGGCTCGTCTCGGCCGAACGCACGCCGTACCTCGTCGGGTCGATCTTCGTCGTCTTCAGCACGCTCACGGCGCTCGTGTATCCGTACGTCGTCCGGCAGATCATGGACGACGCGATCAGCGCGGCGAATCTCCAGAAGCTGACCGAGCTCTCGCTGATCATGGTCGTCATCCTCGTCATCGAGGCGATTGCGACCGTGGGGCGGGACTACTGCTTCGGCCTCGGCGCCGAACGCGTCGGCCTCCGCCTGCGCGCGCTGGTGTTTCAGACGCTGCTGCGGCAGGACATCCAGTTCTTCGACAGCCGCGACGTCGGCGAAATCACGACGCGGCTGTGGGCCGACGTTCCCCCGCTCGAGCACACGCTCGGCGAAGAACTCGCCGAACAGCTCAAGAACGCCATCGTCGTCATCGGCGGCATGGCGCTGCTGTTCTACACGTCGACGTGGCTGACGCTGCTCATGCTGCTCGGCCTGCCGCCGATTGCGTTCGCGTCGTCGTGGCTCGGGCGGCGCGTCAAGCACGCGGCCGCCGACGTCCAGCGCGCGCACGGCGAGGCCGGCGCGGCGGCCACCGAAGTCCTGGCCGGCGTGCGGACGGTGCGGGCGTTCGGACAGGAATCGGCGGAACGTGCGCGGTTCGAGCGCCAGCTCCGCCGTGCGCTGGAGTTCGCGAAGCGGAAGGTGAAGGCCCGCGCCGCGTTTGGCGGCGTGTCGGTGCTGGCCGGCGAGTTCGCGGCGCTGCTCGCCATCTGGTTCGGCGGACGGCTCATCGTGCGCGGGCAGATGACGACGGGTGCGATGCTGTCGTTCATTCTGTACGCGCTGCTGGTGGCGCGCGGACTGCGGAACAGCACGCGGTTCGCCGCGGAGGCGCTGCGGGCGATCGGCGCGACGGAATGGGCGTTCGCGCTGATCGACGAGCGGCCGGCCATCGCGCTCGACGGCGGAGCACGTCCCGAGCCGTTCGACGGCGCGATCGCGTTCGAGGACGTCCGGTTCCGCTACCCGACGCGGCCGGACGTCGAGGCCCTGAAAGGCGTCACGCTTCACGTCGCCGCCGGCGAAGCGGTGGCCGTGGTCGGGAAGTCGGGATCGGGAAAGTCGACGCTGCTGAATCTGCTGCTGCGGTTCTACGATCCCGAGCACGGACGCGTCGCCGTCGGCGGCCACGACGTGCGGGCGCTCGACCCGTCGTGGCTGCGCGCGCAGATCGCGACCGTCATGCAGGAGCCGACGCTCTTCTCGCGCAGCATCGGCGAGAACATCCGGTACGGGACCTCGGACGCCGACGATCGGGCCGTGCAGACGGCGGCGGAGTGGGCGTCGGCGTCGGAGTTCGTGAACCGGCTGCCGTCCGGCTATTCGTCGGCGGTCGGCGATCGCGGCGTCCAGCTGTCCGGCGGACAGCGCCAGCGGCTGGCGATCGCGCGCGCGCTGCTGCGGAAGCCGAAGATCCTGATTCTCGACGAAGCGACGAGCGCGCTCGACGCCGAGCTCGAGTCGGACGTGCAGGGCGCGCTGAAGAAGATCGAATACCGGCCCACGACGATCATCATCGCGCACCGGCTGTCGACGGTCGCCCACGTCGATCGCGTCGTCGTGCTCGATCAGGGACGGATCGTCGAATCAGGGACGCACGACGAGCTGCTGCGGACGTCGACCTTCTACCGGCAGCTCGTGCAGACACAGCTCGTAAATTCCCTCTAGCCGCTTCGCAATCGCCGTCCAGTCGTAGCTCTTCGCGACGGTGCTGCCGCGCCCGCCAAGCGTGCGCGCGAGCAGGTCGTTGGTGAGCACGGCGCAGATTTCTCTTGCCAGCGCGGCGGCGTCGCCGGCGGGCGTCAGCCGTGCGCTCCCGGCCGGCGC
>DATNBT010000018.1:0-2939 GCA_035571855.1 Vicinamibacterales bacterium | reverse complement strand
GCCGCCTTGCGTCCCTTCCAGATCCGATCGCGCTGCGCCTGATCGTGCGCGATCTCGATCGTCGTCGCGCCGCACGTCCGGCAGATCGTCTCGACCGTCGCGAACAGCTCGTCGACTTCCGACGCGGGGCCGTCGAGCTCGACGATCAGCACCGCGTCGGTCTTCGGGAAGTTCGGATGCACGGCCGCCTCGGCCGCTTCGATCGTCAGCCGGTCCATCATCTCGACGGCCGCCGGCACGATCCCCGAGGCGATGATCGACGACACCGCCCCGCCGGCCGCGTCGATCGAG
Source organism: Vicinamibacterales bacterium (assembly GCA_035571855.1). Lineage (GTDB taxonomy): Bacteria > Acidobacteriota > Vicinamibacteria > Vicinamibacterales > CAVVIG01 > DATNBT01. The sequence continues at coordinate 2,648 of DATNBT010000018.1, read as the reverse complement.
GGGAAGCCCGCGAGCAGCAGCATGACCTTCTCGGCGCGGCGCAGCAGGCGGACGGTCGCCTTCGTCACGATCGCCAGCGTGCCCTCGGAGCCGACGAGGACGCCGAGCAGATCGAGGCCGGGGGCATCGAGCACCGCGCCGCCGATGTGCACGAGATCGCCGTTCGGCAGCACCGCTTCGACGCCGAGCACGTGATGCACCGTGAAGCCGTACTTCAGGCAGTGCGCGCCGCCGGAGTTCTCGGCGATGTTGCCGCCGATCGAGCAGACGACCTGGCTCGACGGATCGGGCGCGTAGTAGCAGCCGAACGGCGCGACGCGCTTCGTGATCTCGAGGTTGGTGACGCCCGGCTCGACGACCGCGCGAAGGTTCGGAATGTCGACGTCCAGAATCCGGTTCATGCGCGCCAGGCCGATGAGGACGCCGTCTTTCACGGGCAGCGCGCCGCCGGAGAGGCCGGTCCCGTGACCGCGCGCGACGAAGGGGACGCCCTCGCGCCGGCACAGGCGCACGACGGCCTGCACTTCCTCGGCGGACCTGGGCAGGACGACGGCCGCGGGCGTGGCGCGAAGGTGCGTCAGCGCATCGGATTCATACGTCAGGAGATCCGAAGGGTCCTCGAGCAGGCCCTCCGGGCCCACGATGCGGGCAAGCTCGGAGTGGAACGCTGTATTCAAAGCCGGATTCACAGTGACCGAACGATTATTATAGGCTCCGCTGGAGGCACAGATGAGCTACGTGGACTACCTGTTTCTGCTCGGTCGGATTCTGTACGGCGGGTTTTTCGTCCTCGGCGGCATCAATCACTTCACAAACCTCGGCATGATGTCCGGATACGCCGGATCCAAAGGCGTCCCGGCGGCCAAAGCGGGCGTGGTCGTGTCCGGCCTGCTCATCCTCGTGGGCGGCGCGCTCGTCATTCTCGGCGCGCACATCACGATCGCCGCGGCGTGCCTCGTCGCGTTCCTCGTGCCGGTCAGCTATCTCATGCATGACTTCTGGATCGAGAAGGACATGATGGGGCGCATCAACCAGCAGGTAAACTTCCAGAAGAACCTCGCGCTGCTCGGCGCGGCGCTGATGATGCTGATGATTCCGCGCCCATGGCCGTTCTCGCTGCCATTCTGACGTTCCTGATCGTCGCGCAGAGCGGCGAACCGCGATTGACCTTCGAAGTCGCGGCGGTGAAGAAGAACACGTCGGGTGAGGTGGACGGGAGACTCGCGTTGACGCCCGGCGGATATTTCCGCGCCATCAACTTCGACGTGTTCAACCTCGTGGCGTTCGCCTTCAGAACGACACCCAGAAACCTGTTTCGATCGCAGATCGTCGGGGCACCCGACTGGACGCATACCGAACGCTACGACGTCGACGGCAAGATGAGCCGCGAGCTGTTCGACCGCACGGCGGCCGATCGGTTTCGCGCGCCGAAGCTGGTGAAGTCGCTGCTCGAGGACCGGTTCAGAATGCAGGCGCATCGCGAACAGCGGGAGCTGCCGGTCTACGATCTCGTCGTCACTTCTGGAAAGCTGGCGCCCGTCGACGTCGACTGCGACACGGATCGCGGCCGCTGCTCGTTCAAGTATCTGCCGGGACATCTGACGGCGCGCGCGGTAGCGATGGACACGCTCGCGGCGATGCTGTCGTCGGAAGTGCAGCGATTGGTCGTCGATCATACGGGCCTCGCTGCCCGTTACGACATCGAGCTCGAGTGGGCCGAGGAGGCGGCGTCGTCGGACAAGCCGTCGATCTTCACCGCGCTGCAGGAACAGCTTGGACTGAAACTCGAATCCGTCCGTGAGCCGGTCGACGTCGTCGTCGTCGATCACATCGAACAACCGACGGAAGATTGATGCGACACCTCGCGATCGCGCTGTGGCTGCTGTTCGGTCAGGCCGCGCCGCCGAAACCGGCGTTCGAAGTCTCGACCATCAAGCGAAACGTCAGCCTCGCCGAAGGCGGATCGATCGGGATGCAGCCCGGCGGTCGCTTCCGTGCGGTCAACGCGGACCTGCGATTCATGATCTCGGCGATGTACCGGACTTCCGGCGGCGCCCGCCTGTTTCCGTCGCAGATCATCGGACTGCCGGACTGGACGTGGAAAGAGCACTGGGACATCACGGCGAAGGTCGGCAAGGAGCTGGCGGGCCGGCCGGTGCAGGAGCAGTTCAGGAACATGGCGCCGATGGTGCAGTCGCTGCTCGAAGAACGCTTCAAGCTCCGCCTGCACCGCGAGACGCGGCAGATGCCGATCTACGCGCTCGTGGTCGCGCGGCCGAACGCCCTGCGGCCGACGACGACCGATTGCAAAGCGACGCCTGACAAGTGCCGCATCGAGTCGACCGCGGGACACTATTCGGCCATCGCGTTCAACATGAACAACATGCTGATCTTTCTCAGCAACGCCGTCGAACGCGTGGTGGTCGATCGCACCGGCCTCACCGGCGCGTACGACATCACGCTCGACTGGGCGCCCGACGCGGCGACCTCGGACAAGCCGTCCATTTTTACGGCGGTGCAGGAGCAGCTCGGGCTGAAGCTGGAATCCGAGCGCGGCGACGTCGACGTCGTCGTGATCGACCGGGTGGAGCGGCCGACCGAAGACTAGGCTCAGGAGTCTAAGACCTCATGCGCATCGCCGCCGTCGC
>DATNBT010000017.1:0-3059 GCA_035571855.1 Vicinamibacterales bacterium | reverse complement strand
CACGGCATCGACCTGAAGGTCGAATACATCTCGGTCATGGCGCAGGCGCAGAAGTTGGTCGGCGTCGTCGGCCTCGATCGGTTCCTGCAGTCGTCGATGCTGCTCGCCGAACGGTTCCCGTCCGTGCTGAAGAAGGTCAACGTCTTCCAGGCGGTCAACGACTACCAGGACATGCTCGGCACCAACCCGAAGCTGGTCATCAGCGACGAGGACGCGCAGGCGGCCGTCGACGCAGAGCAGCAGGCGGCGCAGCAGGCGATGGCGGCGGAGCAGGGCGCGAAGCTCGCGCAGGGGGCCGCGGCGCTCGGCAAGACGCCGCTCGGGAATAACACCGCGCTTGACGCGATGCTCAACGCCACCGGCGCGACGGGGATCGGCGCATGACCGACACGGGACGCGACCTGGTGAAGAACGCCGCCGACGGCGAGCAGGTCCAGCACGCCGCGCGCAAGGAAAAAGACCGCGCCCGTCGCGACGTCGACGACGTGCGCGCCGTCCTGAGCTCGCGCCAGGGCCGCCGGTTCGTGTGGCGCGTGCTGAAGGCCGCGGGCCTCTACCGCTCGATCACGGTCGAGGGTTCGATGATCTACGCGCTCTCGGGCCGTCGGGATTTCGGGCTCGAGGTTCTCGACTGGGTGACCGGCGCAAGCCGCGAGCTCTACGTGCAGATGGAAAGCGAAGGACGCGCCGACCAGGCGCGCGATCGCCAGGAGAACGTCGCGGCGCGCACGCCGCCGGCTGAAAAGTAGACCGAAGTCCACGGCTCTGGCTCGGGCGGGACTAATTACCCCGCCGACACCGGCATCCGAACCGGCCAGGCCACAACGGAGCGCACAGGGAATACGGAGCTCTGTCGACGACGCAGCGAACCTGCGGCCGCCGGCGGAGCTCCTTTTTTTTGCGCGCTCCTCGTTTTCGAGGAGATGGGCATGAGCACAACGAACACGGGCGCCGCGGCCACGGGCACATCCAACGCCGGCGGTACTCCGACCCCTGCAGCAGCGGCCGCGACGGCGGCGGCAGCCGCAGGGAACCAGGCAGCGGGTGACGCTGCAGCGGGCGGAGCGGCTGCGGCCGCGGCCGCCGGCACGGGCGACGGAGCAGCGGCGGCGGCTGCAGCTTCCGGCGCCGCGGCCGCGGGCAACGAGGGCACGAAGAAGGAGACGCCGGCCGGCGAGACGCCGAAGGCGCCCGACAAGTACGCGCTCACGTTACCGGAAGGGGGACGGGTCGACGCGTCCGACGTCGCGAAGCTCGAGGCAATCGCGCGCGCGAATAACTGGACGAACGACCAGGCGCAGGCCGCGCTCACTGAACACGACAGCGCCCTGAAGGCGCAAAGCGATCAGTTCCTCACCGACCTACGCACACACGCGGAGATTGGCGGCGAGCACCTCGCCGTCTCGCAGCAGCGCGCCAACGCGGTGCTCGACACGTTCCTGCCGGCGGAGTCGCCGGAGGGGAAGGCGCTCCGCGCAGACCTGAACAAAAGCGGGTACGCGAACTACGCACCGTTGGTGCTGTTGCTCGCCCGCATCGGCAAATCCATGTCGGAGGACACCTCGCTCAAAGCGCAGGTCGTGAAGGCGAGCGCTGGCAAGCGCGACGCGGCGACCGTGCTCTACGGCGGATAGGCCTCGCGACTCACGGGGGTACTGAACCATGGCAACTCTTTCAGCGGCCGCACTCACGCTGGCCGATTGGGCGAAGCGGCTCGATCCGGACGGGAAGGTCCCGACGATCGTCGAGCTCCTCTCGCAGACGAACGAAATCCTGACCGACATGCGCTGGCTCGAGGGCAACCTGCCCACCGGCCACCGCACGACGGTCCGCACCGGGCTGCCCACCGTCGCGTGGCGCCTGCTCAACCAGGGCGTGCAGCCGTCGAAGTCGACGACCGCGCAGATCGACGAACAGGCCGGGATGCTCGAGGCCTGGTCCGAAGTCGACAAGGACCTGCTCGCGCTGAACGGCAACAGCGGTTCCTTCCGGCTCTCCGAAGCGTCCGCGTTCATCGAAGCGATGAACCAGGAGATGGCGCAGACCCTGTTCTACGGGAACGCGGGCCTGGCGCCGGAGGAGTTCACCGGCCTGGCCGCGCGCTACTCGGCGATCAGCGGCGCGACGAACGCGTCGAACGTGATCAACGGCGGCGGCAGCGGCTCGGACAACACGAGCGTGTACCTCGTCAACTGGGGCGCCCAGACGGTCCACGGGATCTTCCCGAAGGGCTCGAAGGCCGGCCTCATTCACGAGGACAAGGGCGAGCAGATCGTCTACTCGTCGACCGGCATCGGCGCCGCGCGCATGGTCGCGCTCGTCGAGCGGTTCCAGTGGAAGGCGGGCATCGCGCTGAAGGACTGGCGCCACGTCGTCCGCATCGCGAACGTCGACATCTCCGACCTGATCGCCAACGCCGGCGCGCAGGCCAAGCTCCTCAACCTGATGGCGAAGGCGACGCACCGCATCCCGTCGCTGAGCATCGGCTCGCCCGTGTTCTACGTGAACCGGACCGTCGCCGAGATGCTCGACATCCAGGCCAACGACGCCGTCAAGAGCGGCGGCGGGCTCACCTACGAAGTCGTCGACGGGAAGCGCATCACGTCGTTCCGGGGCATCCCCGTGCGGACGTGCGACCAGCTCCTCGAGACGGAGGCAACCGTCAGCTAGTCGCTGACCGCAGATCAGGGGGAACCAACACATGATTCTCGATTCACTTCTCTCGCTGTCCGACGCGCAGGCACTGAGCGCGTCGGCCTACAGCACCAACACGATCGACCTGGGCAACGTCACGCCGAAGCGCGACGTCGGCGTCGGCGAGGCGCTCGCCCTGGTGATCACCGTCGACGTGGCGGCCGACGTGGCCAGCGGCGACGAAACCTACCAGTTCGAGTTCGTGCAGTCGGCCAACGCCGACCTGTCCTCGCACGACTCGCTGGAAGCCGTGGCGGTCGCCCGCGCGACGCTGGTCGCCGGCTACTCGATCGTCATTCCGATTCCGTCCGGCGTGATCACGAAGCGGTACATCGGCGTCCGCTACACGCTCGGCGGCACGACGC
>DATNBT010000016.1:0-2363 GCA_035571855.1 Vicinamibacterales bacterium | reverse complement strand
CGGAGGACGCGGATCAGAAGGCGCGGGCGGTGCTCGCGCGTTACTCGGATCTCCGCTATAAGGCGATGGCCGCACGCCAGCGCGGTGCGAAGGCGATGCTCGTGGTCACGGGACCGAAGTCTCCGAACGCCGGCGAGCTCGTGCCGATGACGTTCGACACGGCGCTGTCCGGGTCCGGCATCGCCGCCGCGAGCATCGACCGCGACGCCGGCGACGCGATCTTCGCCGCCGCGGGAAGGCAGATCGCCGACGTGCAGCAGTCCCTGGATTCCGGCAACCCGCACGTCGCGGGCTTCGACATCCCGGCGACGGTGACGGTGCGCGTGAAAGTGGAGCGCGACCGGCACACGGCGTACAACATCGCCGGCTATTTGCCGGCGACGGCCAAACCGTTATCCGACAAGCCGTGGCTCGCCCTCGGCGCCCATTACGATCACCTGGGTCACGGCGAAAACGGATCGTCGCTGGCGTCGAAGGAAGAGGCGGGCCGTGTGCACGCGGGCGCCGACGACAACGCCTCGGGCGACGCCGCCGTCCTGGCCGTCGCGTCGGTCCTCGCGAAACAGCCGCGCGCGCGGAATGTGCTCGTGGCCTTCTGGTCCGGCGAAGAGCTCGGGCTGCTCGGGTCCGCGGCATTCGTCGCCTCGCCCCCGGTCGCGCTCACCGACATCGCGGCCTACCTGAACTTCGACATGGTCGGACGCATGCAGGACAACAAGCTGAGCGTCCAGGCCACCGGCTCGAGCAAGTCCTGGGACAAGCTGGTCGAGCAGGCGAACGTGAAAGCGGGATTCAACGTGAACGTCCAGGCCGATCCCTACCAGCCGACGGACGTGCAGACATTCAACGGCGCCGGCATCCCGAGCCTGAATTTCTTCACGGGCGCGCACGTCGATTACCACAAGCCCAGCGACACCGCCGACAAGATCGACTACGAGGACCTCGACCGCATCGTGGAGTTCGCCGCCTCGATCGCGCGCAAGGTGGAAGACGCGCCGGACGCTCCCGTGTTCGCGAAGGTCGAGCCGCAGACACAGGGCGGAGCCGGCCGCGCCGGCGTGCGCGTGTTCACGGGCACGGTGCCTGACTACGCGACCGAGGCCAAGGGACTGCTCCTCGGCGGCGTCGTCGCCGGCGGACCGGCGGAAGCGGCCGGACTGCAGAAGGGCGACCTGATCGTCGAGATCGCCGGGCAGACGATCGCGAACATCTACGACTACACGTACGCGCTCGACGTGCTGAAAATCGGCCAGCCCGCCAGGGTCGTCTACATGCGCAACGGCGAGCGCAAAGAAACCACCCTCACTCCGGCCGCGCGGAAGTAATTACCGCCGCGTCCGGAAGAACGCGATCATGTCCGTCGGCTTCGGAGGATTGGCGCCAAGCTGACGCATCAGCGTCGTCACCTGACCGCGGTGGTAACTGGCGTGATTGACGACGTGAACGAGCATTTCCCAGAACGGCGCCGTGTCGGGCGCGCCGCTGAGCAGCGCGTAATCGCAGCGCTTGTTGATGCCGTCCTCGCCGAGATTCGCGACGAATTGACGCGTCTCGGTCTCGAGATCCTTCCAGGCCGTTCTGATTGACGTCGCGTCCGGGAACTGATCGTACGCAAGCAGTCCTTTCGGCGTTCTACCGAGCCATCGCTGGAACCACACGAAGTCAGCCGCGTAGATGTGCGCGACGGTGTCGCGCAGCGACTTGAAGCTGCTGTCGACCGGCCGCGTGAACGTTTCCCGCGGCACGTCGGTGACGGCGTCCAGGATGATGTCGCGCGCCCAGTAGTGATAGTCGAGCAGCGTTTGAAGATAGGCGAGATTCATGCGCCGGGATTATATCGGTCCGGGCTTTCGACGTGCGGCCGCTCGATGCCGAGCGCGATGAGTCGCGGTGGGATGTCGCGCAGAAAGGGCGTTCTGGTGATCAACTTCATGATCCACGGCAGCGAGGGAGCGCCCGTCGACATCAACGCCGGCTGGAGAATCCGCGATTGCACGAATCCCTGGAGAGCCTGAAGCAGGCGAACGGCTCGCTCGCGCCTGTGCTGCACCTCTTCGAGAACGCGATCGCTGATGCGCCCTTTCGACAACGGGCGCCAGAGCACGTTTGCGGCCGCTGTCGCGTCCTGTATCGCCACATTGATGCCAAGGCCGCCGACCGGAGACATCGCATGTGCGGCGTCCCCGATGGCGAGATACCCGGGTTTGGACCACTTGAGCAGGCGATCGACCTTGACCGTCAGCAGCTTTACTTCGTCCCACGAACGGATGCCGCCGACGCGGTCGGCAAGTTCCGGCGCGACGCGGACAATGTCCGCCCGAAACGCATCAAGGCCGCGCGCTCGAATTTCATCGCCCTTGCCT
>DATNBT010000015.1:0-4195 GCA_035571855.1 Vicinamibacterales bacterium | reverse complement strand
TGACGTTCCTGCGCAAGGACTCCGCGCTGTCGGACGAGCCGCTGCAGCCGTTCACCCGCAATCTCGACCTCCAGGACATGAACGGCGTCCCGACGATCAACTTCATGCAGGTCACCGGGCCGTTCGACGTCACGGGCCCGGGCGAGACGCCGAGCCGGCGCAGGATTTTCGTTTGCAGCGCGAAGGCTTCAGCCGAGCGTGACGAGGCGGACTGCGCAAGAAAGATTCTGACGACAGTCGCCCGTCATGCGTACCGCAGGCCCGTGACTGAAAGCGACGTCGCGGACCTCATGCGCTTCTTCGCGAACGGCCGCAAGCGTGGATCGTTCGACTCGGGCATCGAAGAGTCGCTCGCGTTCATCCTGGCGAGTCCGAAGTTCCTCTTCCGCGCCGAACCGGATCCCCAGTCGCTCGCCGCCGGCTCGACCTACACGGTTCCCGACTTCGAGCTCGCGTCGCGGCTCTCGTTCTTCCTCTGGAGCACCGTGCCGGACGACGAGCTGATCAACGCCGCCGCCGCGGGACAGCTGCACGAGCCGGCGATGCTCGAGCGCCAGGTCCGCCGCATGCTGCAGGATCCGAAGTCGAAGGCGATGGTCGACAACTTCGCCGCGCAGTGGCTGTTCCTCCGCAACCTCCAGAGCTTCATCCCCGACAGCGACGAGTTCCCGAACTTCGACGACAACCTGCGGCAGGCGATGCGGACGGAGACGACGATGTTCGTCGACAGCGTCATGCGCGAGGACCGCAACGTCCTCGACCTCTTGACGGCCGACTACACGTTCGTCAACGAGCGGCTCGCGAAGCATTACGGCATTCCCGGCGTGTACGGCAGCCAGTTCCGCCGCGTGAAGATCGCCGACGAGAACCGCCGCGGCCTGCTCGGCCAGGGCTCGGTGCTTGCGGTGACGTCGTACCCGAATCGCACGTCGGTGGTGCTGCGCGGCAAGTACATCCTCGAAAACATCCTCGGCACGCCGCCGCCGTCGCCGCCCGCCGCCGTTCCGCCGCTCAAGGAAACGGGCGACGACGGCAAGCCGGCGTCGCTGCGCACGCTGATGGAGCGGCATCGCGCGACGCCCGCGTGCGCGACCTGCCATCGCGTCATGGATCCGCTCGGCTTCTCGCTCGAGAACTTCGACGCGACCGGCCGCTGGCGCGTGCGCGAAGCCGCCGGCACAGTGGACGCGTCGGGCCAGCTCGCCGACGGCACGCCGGTCGACGGTCCGATCGCGCTCCGGAAGGCGCTGCTGAAGCATCCGGAACAGTTCGTCCGCACCATGACGGAAAAGATGCTCACCTACGCGCTCGGACGCGGCCTCGAGTATTACGACATGCCCGTCGTCCGGCAGATCGCGCGCGACGCGGCGTCGCAGAATTACCGCTTCTCCTCGATCGTCCTCGGCATCGTGAAGAGCACGCCTTTCCAGAAAAAGCTGAAGGCGGCGAATACCAGCCTGGTGGCCTCACATGTTCCTCACTAAAAAGCACCTGCATCGACGGACGTTCCTGAAGGCGGCCGGCGCGACGGTCGCGCTGCCGCTGCTCGACGCGATGATTCCGGCGCGCACGCTGCTCGCGGCGACGGCGGCGAAATCGACGCCGCGGCTCGGCTTCGTCTACCTGCCGCACGGCGCCATCATGGACAAGTGGACGCCGGCGCAGGAAGGCGCGAACTTCGAGTTCTCGCCGATCCTCAAGCCGCTCGAGCCCTATCGCGAATACGTCGACATCGTCAGCGGCCTGCACCACCGCGCGGCGGACACGTCCGCGGTCCACTCGCTGAGCCCGACGACGTGGCTGAGCGGCGTGCGGCCGAAGCCGACGCAGGGCGTCGACGCGTATGCCGGCATCACGGCCGACCAGATCGCGGCGATGCACATCGGCCAGGACACGCCGCTGCCGTCGATCGAGATCGCCACCGAAGATCAATCGGGCCTGATCGGATCGTGCGACCGCGACTACGGCTGCATCTACATGAACACGCTGTCGTGGCGGACGCCGACGACGCCGATGCCGATGGAGATCAACCCGCGCAAGGTGTTCGAGCGGATGTTCGGCCAGGGCGGCAGCCCGGCGGAGCGCCAGGCGCGGCTCGAGGAAGACCGCAGCATCCTCGACGCGCTGACGCAGCAGATTCGCGATCTGCAGCGCAGCCTCGGACAGAAGGACAAGGTCGCCGTCGACGACTACCTCGACAGCGTGCGCGAAATCGAACGGCGCATCCAGGTCGCCGGCAAGGAACAGCAGGTCGCGCTCGATCTGCCGCCCGCGCCGGTCGGCATCCCGTTCAACTTCGAAGAGCACATCAAGCTGATGTACGACCTGATGGCGCTGGCGTGGCAGGCGAACATCACCCGCGTCTTCACCTACATGGTGGCGCGCGAGGAGAGCAACAAGACGTACCCGATGATCGACGTCCACGAGGGACACCACGCGACGTCGCATCACCAGAACCGGCCCGAGAAAATCGAAAAGCTGGTGAAGATCCAGCACTACCACATCGGCCTGTTCGCGGACTTCGTGAAGAAGCTGCAGTCGATTCCGGACGGCGACGGCACGCTGCTCGATCACGCGCTGCTGCTCTACGGCAGCAACATGAGCAACAGCAACGTGCACAACCACTTCCCCCTCCCGAATCTCGTCGTCGGCCGCGCGTCGGGCAATCACAAGGGCGGGCGTCACCTGAAGTACCCGGATCACACGCCGATGACGAACCTGATCCTGTCGATGCTCGACAAAGTCGGCGTGCCGCAGGACACGCTGGGCGACAGCAACGGCAGAGCCGCGGAACTCTGACGTGAGGCTCAGCGTTCAGAAGTTCATCGTTCAGAGTGCGGCCGTCGTGGCGGTCCTGGCCGGGTGCGAGCTGTGCATGCACGCCCAGGACGTTCGTAGCGTCCGGCTTCAGCCGGACGTCGACCGCCGCGTCGTCGACGCCGCGAAGAACGGCGACAAGCTGGCGATCATCCGCCTGCTCTCGCAGAAAGCCGACGTGAACGTTCCCGAAGCGGACGGGACGACGGCGATCTCGTGGGCGGTGCGGCAGGGCGACATCGAGACCGCCGACCGGCTGATTCGCGCGGGCGCGGACGTCAAGGCGGCGAACCGCTACGGCGTCACGCCGCTCTATCTCGCCGCGCTCAACGGCGATGCCGACGTCATCCTGAAGCTGCTCAAAGCCGGCGCCGGCCCGAACGACGCCGTCACCGAGGGCGAGACGGCGCTGATGACCGCGTCGCGCACGGGACATCTCGCCGCCGTGAAGGTGCTGCTCGAAGCCGGCGCGACGGTGGACGCGCGCGAGAACTGGCGCGGTCAGACGGCGCTGATGTGGGCGGCGGCCGAAGGACACCCGGCCGTCATCAAGGAACTCGCCGCGCACGGCGCCGACGTCAACGCGAAATCCAATCTTCAGAAATGGGAACGGCAGGTCACGGCGGAGCCGCGCGAGAAGTGGCTGCCGCCGGGCGGGCTGACGCCGATGTATTTCGCGGCGCGCCAGGGCTGCGCGGAATGCGTGACGGTGCTGGCCTCGCTCAAGGCCGATGTGAACTACGCCGACCAGGACGGCGTCACGCCGCTCATCGACACGCTGATGAACGGCCACTTCGACACCGCAAGCGCGCTGCTCGATGCCGGCGCGGATCCGAACAAGGCGGACAACGTCGGCCGCACGCCGCTCTACGCGGCGGTCGACATGAACACCGTGCCCTCGTCGAATCGTCCGGGCCCGAAGACGCTCGAGAACAGCATGACGGGCCTCGAGCTCGTCGCGAAGCTGCTCGACAAGGGCGCGAACCCGAACGCGCGGCTGAAGAAGCAGACGCCGTATCGCAGCAAGGTCGATCGCGGCACGGACACGATGCTCGGCGCGGGCACGACGCCGTTCCTGCGCGCCGCCCGCGCGGGCGACGCCGAGATGATGCGGCTGCTCCTCAAGCGCGGTGCGGATCCGAAGATCGCGACCGGCAGCGACACGCCGCAGGACGTGAACGCCGGAGCCCAGCGCCGCAATCCCGGCGGCATCAACCCGCTGATGGCCGCCGCGGGCCTCGGGTCGAAGGAAGAAGACACGGTCGGCCGCAAGAAGACCGAGGCCGACGCGATCGAAGCGATTAAGGTGTGCCTGGACGGCGGCGTCGACGTCAACGCGGTCGACGGCCGCGGTCAGTCGGCGCTCTACGGCGCGGCG
>DATNBT010000014.1:0-4583 GCA_035571855.1 Vicinamibacterales bacterium | reverse complement strand
GCTCGTGGCGCCGATCGAGTCGGTCACGGTCAACGCCGCCGAGAAGGATCCGGAGCCGAGCGAGGCGACCTGCGCGGCGGTCAACGTCGGCGTCGCGCCCGTCAGGGCGATCGCGCCGTTGTTGATCGACCAGGCGTAGCTGGCGATCGAATCGCCGCAGGCAATATCCGGATCGGAACCGCTGCCGTTCAACTGCACCGAGTTTCCGAGGTCGACGACGTACGGGCCGCCGGGATTGGCCGTCGGCGCGTGGTTCTGGAAGGTGATATTCACCGTCGCGGTCGTCGTCGCACTCTGGTTGGTGCTGTCCACGACCGTGAGACTCACCGCGTAGGTACCCGCGTGCGCGTAGACGTGTGCCGTCTTCCCGTCGAAGGCGCCATCGGCCGCCAGCCCTGGAGATTCCGTGTAGTTCGCGCTGCCGTCGCCGAAGCTGAACGTGTAACTGACGATCGAGCGGCGCGGGTCGAGGTTCGCCGACGCCGATCCGTCGAATGACGTCGCCTGGCTGCACAGGCCCGCATTGACCGCAAGCGAGGGGACGAGGACGTTCGGGTACACCGTCAGCGTCGTGAACTGCGTCGTGCTGGCGCCGAAGCTGTCGGTCACCGTGAGGTGCATCGAATAGCTGGCGGTGGTCTGTGTGTTCTCGTTGAGGCCGGTGATCGCCTTCAGCGCCGCCCAGGGGATCGTCGTCACGCCGCTGGCGCCGACGTAGTCGGAGGCGTTGTCGCCGTTCACGTCCCACGCGTAGGTCAGCAGATCGCCCACCGGGATGTCGGGATCGGTCGCGACGCCGTTGAGCGCGAGGTCCTGCCCGATGTTGATCACGTACGGACCGCCGGTCGACGTGATCGCCGGCGCGTGGTTCACGAACGTGACCACCTGCGAGAGCGATGACGACGTACTGGTGTTGTAGTTCGCGTTGCCGCCGTAGACGGCCTGAATCGTGTGCGGGCTTCCGGCGGACGACAACGTCGACGTGGTCAGCGTGGCCTGGCCGTTCGCATCGATCGGCGACGCGCCGATCGCGACGCCGCCGTCGTAGAAGGTGACCGAACCGGCTGCCGTGCCGCCACCTGGCGGCGGGACGCTCACGGTTGCGGTAAACGTGACCGGCTGCCCGGCCTGGGACGGATTCGTCAACCCGATCGCGTCCGCCGATCCAAGCACGTACAACTGGTCCGCCGCCGCGACCAGCGCCAGCCGGTGAGTCGTCGCGTCGTACGGCGCGTCGAGGCTGTCGGTCACCGTCGGCGGCCCGCCGGTCAGCGTGACGTGGTTGTATGCCGGCGATCCGACGCCGTCGGCGTTCGAGATCACCCAGACGTCCGACGTCCCGGGCTGGTGCAGCATCGCGCGGTGAGTGGACGCATCGTACGCGGCGGGCCAGAAGCCGAATCCCGGAGGCGCTCCTGCCGAGCCCTCGGGGATGAGGTTGATCCAGTGCGGCGTGCCGGTGAGTCCGTTGGCGTTCGTCAGCGCCCAGACGGCGTTCGTGGGCGTCCCGCTTCCCTGCGCGGCGCCTCCGGCGACGATCAGGCGATTGGTCGCAGCGTCGTACCACGATGCCGGGGCGTACTGTCCGGGCGGAGGCGCGTTGTCCGGCGACAGTTGCGTCCACGTGGACGCGCCGCCGGTGCCGTTGGCGTTCGTCAGCACCCACACGTCCCCGAACGTCGCGCCGGCGAAGCCGCCGCCGTTCTGACCGCCGAAGACGATCAGCCGGTTGCTGGAGGGATCGTACCCGCGCGCCATGCCATGGCGCGGCGCGGGACTGGTCGCCGGCGTCCGGTTCGTCCACGTCGGCGTGCCGCCGACCCCGTTCGCATTGCTGAGGACCCAGACCTCGTTCGTGATCGGCAGACAGCCGCCGCCGCAGCCGCCGTACATGATCAGGCTGTTCGTGGCCGGGTCGTAGGCGTTGGCCGAGTTCTTCTGTGCCGGATGCGCGGGACCGCTCGGCGAGAAACTGGCCCACGCCGGCGGAATGCCGACGCTGTTCGCATTGCTCAACACGTAGACGAGCCCCGAGTCGCCGGTCACGACGATCATCCGGCCGCCCGTGTCGAAGAATTCCGCGGAACCGTACGTCCCGAACGCCGGACCCGAACCGCCGGGCGTACGAAGTCCCCACGTCTCGAGTTTCGTGCTGGTCGACGCGCGCGTGATCGTGATGAGGGACGAGCCGTTCGAAGAGGCCAGATAGTTCGAACTCCCGCCGTACGACGCGATGATGGCGTACGAACCCGCGTTGACGGGCGCCGACGGGCTGGTGCTGCTGTCCGCCAGGTTCTGGTAGACGATCGTCGCGGCGCCGAGGGAAACGCCGCCGGCGCCTGTCACCAATCCCGATGCCGGGCGTGAGGCGCCGTTATAGGTGAACGTCCCCGCGCCGCTCACGGCAATCGACACCCCTGCCTGGTCCACCTGAAGATCGCCGAGCGCGGTGCTGCCGAGAAGATTTCCTGTCGCGGAAAAGGATGCCGCGACCGCGCCGGAATAACTGCCGGCGTTGATGCCCGCAAGCGAAACACCGCCAAGCGTGGCGACGCCGTTCGCGTCGGTGAGTGCTGAGCCGACGTTTGTGCCCTGCACGGCGAAGTTCACGGTGGCGCCGCTGACCGCACCACCTGCCGACGAGAGCGTGGCCTGCAACGTCGTCGTTCCGCCGTAAATGCCTGTCGCGGTACCGAGCGCGAGCGTCGTCGCCGTCGTCAGGCTGTAGCGAAGAACGACCGCGTGATAGAACCCGCTCGCGTCGCGCTCGGCGCCGATAACGTATAAATCCGTTCCATCCGTCGAGACGCCGGTCAACGCCTGATCTTTGCCGTCGTTGACGCCGTAGCCCGTGGCCGAGAGCACGCTGCCGTCGGCGGGATTGACTTCGTAGATCACGCCGTCGCTGATGCCGTGATACGCCGCGCTGTTTGGAAACACGGGCGTAGTGCCGCTCCCCATGTTGTGAGCGGCGGCCGGGCTGTCGGTGTCGCGGGTCCAGCCGACGACGAAGAGACGCGAACCGACCGCGGTGATGCCGGTCAGCCGCTGGCCGTTGCCTTTCGAGGGATCCGACGACCACACCTGATGAACGAGGCGGTTGCCATTGGTGTCCCACGCGTCGAGCAGATAGCTCGAGTTCTCAGTGGCCGTGTAGTAATAGCCCGCCGCGTAGACCGTTCCGTTGAGCAGCGTCAGTGAGGTGTAGACGCCGCCGATGTAGCCCGCGTCAACGGTACCGGTGAAGGTCGTCGTCGGCGTGCTGCCGGCCGTCGGGAACCGGGCGAGCGACGGCATTCCCGAGTACGCCGTGTACGCGGCGTACACGTTCGAGCCGGCCACCACTAGCGCCGAGTAGTCCGCGCCGCTGCAGTCCGCATACTGCCAGAGCTGATTTCCTGCCGTGTCGTACTTGCGGATGCCTTGACCGTTGCCGCAGTTGATTTGCGCCGACCCGGCGCCGTAAAAGTACGTCGCGCCACCCTCGACCGATGAAACCAGCCCATTGAACGATTCGGAGCCGTCGTACCCATACGTCGTCCCGAACCGCTGACGCCACAGCGACACCGCGCCCGCGTTGTCCGCGCCGCCGGCTGCGCCATTGAGGTTGAATTTGGCGACGATCTCTTTGTCTTCCTTGCAGCCGCCTCCGTCCTGTGTCTGGTAGAAGCTGTACCCGCCGAAGTAGACGCCGTCGAGCGCGACGGCAACGGCCGGCAGCCCGTCGTTGCCGTTGCCGGTGACGGGACCGTTCAAACATCCGGTCGACGAAAAGATCGCATCGCCGTCGGGCCACTGCTTCATCCACGCCGCGGTGTTTCCGAATTGCAGCGGGTACGGCAGCTGGCCGACAAGCGCTTCGCCGTCGTCTCCAGGGCTGTTCGGCCGCCACGTGGCGCTGAAGTACAGTCCTCCGTTCCCCACAGCGATGCCGGTTCCGACGACGTCGTCGTTCGGTTTCGCGACGACCGCCGACGCGGCTAACGTCAGGCCTCCGGCGCCGGAGACGTGCGCGCCGTTTGTAAAGACGAGCGAGACGAGTACCGCGCCGAGCAGGCACGCACTAAGCCCGTGAAGGTGCCTGGACCGGGGGGAGGACGGTCGCATGAAGCCTCTCTTTTGGAGTTGAAGTCTTTTGAAGTTCTAAAGAATAGTTAGCTGGTCAGCACAGTCAAGGATCAAACGCGTATAAGACAGAATTTGGGCTCACGTATCCCAAGGGACACGCTTTTGAGCCAAGAAAGAGACAAGGAGAGGCCATGCGTCTGACCGCTTTCCTGCTCGTCGTCGCCAGCGCATTTGTCGTGGCGCAGGCGGATCTCGATCCCGAATCGCACGCGCGCCTGCCGCATCTGCAGCGCAAGGATCTGAACGAAGCCGATCAGAAGATCTTCGACGTCCTGCCGGGCCGCGGGAAAGACGACGTGCTGCGAGGACCGCTCGCGTTCGCCGCCTATAACCCGGCGGTCGCGAAAGCACTGTTCGATCTCCACAACGCCGCCGTCGCGGGCTCACTGACGCCGCGCACACGCGAGCTGGCGATCATGGTGGCGTGCCGCGAGACGCGCTACAACCTCGAATGG
>DATNBT010000013.1:0-10286 GCA_035571855.1 Vicinamibacterales bacterium | reverse complement strand
CGGGTTCTCCTGCGACCACACGATCGCGCCCTTCGACGCGTACGCCCGCAATCGCAGCGCGTTCTCTTCCCCGGTCGCGATCTGGCTGACCGTGAGCACGCCCCTGCCGCCGCCCCGCATCCGCAGCAGCGCGTTGACGTCTTCGTCGAGCGTGCGGTCCGGCAAAAACGTCGTGAGGTCCGCGCAGATGCCGTCGACGCGGTCGCCGGTGACGAACTCCACGAGATTGAGCGCGTGCGTGCCGATGTCGCCGAGCGCGCCGCCGAGACCCGACTGCGCCGGGTCCGTCCGCCACGCCGCCTGCTTCGATCCCTGCTTTTCGAGCGGCTCCATCAGCCAGTCCTGCAGGTACTCGACGATCACCTTGCGCACGACGCCCATCTCGCCCGACTGAAACAGCTGTCGCGCGTGCCGGACGAGCGGGTAGCCCGTGTAGTTGTGCGTCAGGGCGAACACGCATCCGCTGCGCTCGACGATGCGCGCGAGCGCTTCGGCTTCGTCGAGCGTCCTGGTCACCGGCTTGTCGCAGACGACGTGAATGCCCGCCTCGAGAAACGCCTTCGCCGGCCCGAAATGCGCGTCGTTCGGCGTGACGATGCTGACGAAGTCGATGCGATCGGAGGCCGCGCGCTTCGCCTCGGCGGCGGCCATCTCGTCCGCGGTGCGGTAGACGCGCGACGGATCGAGATAGAGCTGCCGTCCGGTTGTCTGCGTGTTGCTCCAGTCGCGTGAGAACACGCCGGCGACGAGGTCGATCTGTCCGTCCATCGCCGCGGCGATACGGTGGACGCCGCCGATGAATGCGCCCTGGCCGCCGCCGACCATGCCCATGCGGAGTTTCCGGGTCCAGGGCGTCGTCATTGACGGTCGTAGATGCGCAACTGCGGTGAGCCGTCGACGGTGATGGTCAGCGTCCTGCCGTCCTTCGAGACGATCTTCTTGCCGTGTCCGGTGACCCGGCCGTTGACCTTGTCGGTCCAGTCGGTCGTGTACTCGTCGTCTTTCGTCTCCGCGTACGTGCGCGACGTCGGCGTGCCGGCGGCGATCATCGCGGACACGATCTGATCCGAGTACTCCGGGTAGTCTTTGCCGTCGCTCTTCGCGGTGAACTGCAGGTAATGGTACGGCCCTGCCGGCACGCCTTGAATGAGCAGGCCCACGAGGTAGCCGTCGGGACGCATCGCGTACTGCCGGATTTCGATGTAGCCCGGCGGCACCGAGGCGCCTGACTTTTCGGCGTTGAGCTTCCAGACGCCGGCGATTGGCGGCTGCGCGACGGCCGCACTCTGGGCGAGGGCGAAGGCAAGGATCAGGTGCCGCATGAGTCTGATAGATTATCCAAAAATGTCACGGCGCTTCCGTGTCTTTCGTGCGGGGCTGATGGCCGTGGTCGCGGCCTGCGTCTGCGTGCGCGCGCCCGCCCTCGCGAGGGCTGCTGCGGCGGGCAAGCCCGTGCGCGTGATGCTGCTCGACGGTGAGAGCGCCGGTCCGTACCACAAGTGGCGGCTGACGACGCCGGTCGTGAAGAAGGCGCTCGACGAGACCGGGCTGTTCGACGTCGACGTCGTGACGGCGCCGGCGGCGGATTTCTCGACGTTCTCGCCGGACTTCGCGAGCTATCAGGCGGCCGTGCTGAACTACGACGCGCCCGACGAGCGCTGGCCCGCGCCGCTCAAGACGTCGTTCGAAAATTTTGTCAGGAACGGCGGAGGACTCGTCGTGGTCCACGCGGCGGACAACGCGTTTCCCCGGTGGACGGCGTTCAACGAGATGATCGGCGTCGGCGGCTGGCGCAACCGCAGCGAGGGCGCCGGGCCGTACTGGTTCGTGAAGGACGGACGCACGGTGTCCGATGCGGCGCCGGGCATGGCGGGCAGCCACGGTGCGCGCGTGCCGTTCGCGATCACCGCACGGGAGCCGACGCATCCCATCATGAAGGGCCTGCCGCCGGTGTGGATGCATCAGGGCGACGAGCTGTACGCGCGGCTGCGCGGTCCCGGCAGGAACATGACCGTGCTCGCGACGGCCTATTCCGATCCGGCCAACAGCGGATCGGGCCGCGACGAACCGCAGCTGATCGTCGTGAACTACGGACGCGGCCGCGTGTTCCATACGACGCTCGGCCACGACGTCAACGCGATGAGCTCGGTGGACTTCGTCGTGACGCTGCAGCGCGGCACCGAATGGGCCGCGACCGGCCGCGTGACGCAGCGCGTGCCGGCGGAATTCCCGACCGCGCACGCGGTGAGTTACCGCGCGGATCTGGCCGCGATGGATCCGGCGTTTGCGAAAGGGCTCAACCCGCTCGACGCGGCCTCGCGATGACCATCCGGCCGTTTCAGCCCGCCTTCATGAAGATCGGCATCCTGTCGGCGGCGCTGCAGGAGCTGACGCCGCGCGAGGTCCGCGACGCCGATCCCGACCGCGCGATCGAAGACTGGATCGCGTACGCGAAGGCGCTCGGCGCCGACGAGCTCCAGCTCTCCGCCGCGCTGCATCCGTCCGAAGCCGACGTGCCGCCCGAGGGCATGCTCGATCCGGTCGCGAACACGCTCGATTTGCGGAAACCCTTCGACGCCGCGCGCGCGGCGCGCGTGCAGGCGGCGCTCGCGTCGAGCGGCGTCACGCTCTCCGATCTCGCGTACTTCGACAACCTGCTGCACGAGGATCCCGCGATCAGGCGGAAGAAGCACGAGTTTCTGCGGCGCGTCTTCGACGCGGCGGCCGCGCTCGGCGTGCGCGCCGTGTGCGGGTTCGTCGGCCGCGACAACGCGCTGACGCTCGAGCAGAATCTCGCCGAGTTCGAATCGGCCTTCGTGCCGCTGCTGAAAGACGCGAAGGCGCGCGGCCTGGTCTATCGCGTCGAGCAGTGCCCGATGCCGGGCTGGACGACCGGCGACGCGTGGCACAACAACATCGCGTACACGCCGGGCGCGTGGATCGCGCTCCATCGGATCTGCGACCGGCACGGCGTCGGCGATCAGTTCAGGATTCACTACGATCCCTCGCACGCGATCCTCATGGGCCAGGACACGCGGTCGGTGTTCCAGTACCTGAAAGACCGCGGCTACAACTTCCTCATCGCGGGCTTCCACGTGAAGGGCCAGGTCATCGACAGCCGGGGCGTGGCCGCGTGGGGCTACGGCGGGCAGACGCTCGAGCGCGGTGCCGATCCCGTGGACGCGTGGAAGAAGCAGACCGTCCTCGCCGAGCACGAGCTGCCCGGCACCGCGCGCCACGATCCGCTCGCGTACCTGCAGAACCGCACCGTCGACTGGCTCGATCACCAGCTCGCCGCCCGCGAATTGCTGGCGCTGGACGTCGCCGCCACTCCGCTCGTCGTCGAACACGAGTACCCGAAGGCGCGCATCCAGGATCGCGAGCGGCTCAAGCCCATCCTGCAGGGATCGATCGAGTTCGTGCGGCGGATCGATCAGGCGGCCGCGGCGATGTTCGCGCTGCAGCACGAGGTGCTCGCGTCTCAGGGCATCGCCGTGCAGGGCGTGGGCCGGGAAGCCTATCGAAGTTAGAAGTTAGAAGTCAGAAGTCAGAACTGTGGCGCTGTATCTGGGACTCGACTCGAGCACGCAAAGTCTCACCGCGATCGTGCTGGAGATCGAGGCGGGCACCACGCGAATCGTGTTCGAGACCTCGCTCTCGTTCGACGAGGCGCTGCCGGCATACGGCACGCGCCACGGCGTCCTTCCGAACGCGGATCCATCCGTCGTGCACGCGTCGCCGATGATGTGGGCCGAGGCGCTCGACGCCGTGCTCGGTCGAGTGGCGGCGAACGTCGACGTCTCGAGGCTGGCGGCCGTGGCCGGGTCCGCTCAACAGCACGGCAGCGTCTATCTCTCGGCGTTCGGCACTCGCGGTCCGCTGCTCGAGCGGATTCACCTGTCGCGCGAGACTACGCCGGTGTGGATGGACAGCAGCACGCCGCTCGAATGCCGGGAGATTGCGGGCGCCGTCGGCGGAGACGACGTCCTCGCCGCGCGCACCGGGTCGCGCGCGTTCGAGCGATTCACCGGTCCGCAGATCAGAAAGTTCTGGAAGACGGCACCGGCGCAGTACGCGGCCACCTCGCGCATTCATCTGGTCAGCTCGTTTCTCGCCTCGCTGCTCATCGGCGAACACGCGCCGATCGATCCGGGTGACGGTGCGGGCATGAACCTGATGGATCTGAAGACGGGCACGTGGTGGCAGCCGGCGCTCGACGCGACGGCGCCGGATCTCCGCGCGAAGCTGCCGCCGATCGTTCCGAGCTCCACGATCGTCGGGACGCTGTCGGAGTACTGGCAGCGCCGGCACGGGCTGCCGCCGGCGCGCGTCGCCGCCTGGTCCGGTGACAACCCCTGCAGCCTGATCGGCACCGGCCTGGTGCGCGAGGGCCTGGCCGCGATCTCGCTCGGCACGAGCGACACGATCTTCGGGCTGATGAAGGAGCCGCGTGTCTCGACCGACGGCACCGGGCATGTGTTCGGATCGCCGACCGGCGCGTTCATGGGCATCACCGTGTTCCGCAACGGCTCGCTCGCGCGCGAGCGCATCCGCGATCGGTTCGGCATGAGCTGGAGCGGTTTCTCCCGCGCGCTGGAGCGGACGCCGCCGGGTAATCGCGGCGGGACGATGCTGCCGTGGTTCGAGCCGGAGATCACGCCGCGCGTGCCGGCGGCCGGCGTCCGCCGCTTCCGGCTGGACGAACACGACGGTCCCGCGAACGTGCGCGCGGTCGTCGAAGGCCAGATGCTGGCGATGAAGCGCTATTCGGCGTGGATGGGTGTGGACGTGAAGACGATCTACGCCACCGGCGGCGCATCGGCGAACCGCGCGATCCTGCAGGTCATGGCGGATGTCTTCAACGCCGACGTCTACCAGTTCGTCGTCGGCAACACCGCCGCGTTAGGTGCGGCGCTGCGCGCGTATCACGCGGACGCGAAGAATGTCGCCTGGGACGACGTGGTGCGCGGGATCGCCGAGCCGGTCGCGGCGAGTCTTGTCAGACCCGTGCCGGCGCACCACGAGATCTACGCACGTACGCCCATCAACAACTCGACGACACGCTGATCGAGCCGCTCGTAGGGAAGCGGTCGCGCCGCGAGCTGCTGTCGATCGAACGCGCGCGCCTTCAGCGCGTCCGCCTGCCTGCGGCTGTACGGGCCGACGGCGACGTCAACGGTCTGGCCGCGGATGTCGGCCAGCAGCTGCTGAATCTGGCTGTCCCCGGCGAACTGCTTCGCTTTCTCCTTGAGGATCAGATACGTCCGCATGCAGCCGCGCGCGAAGTCCCAGACGCCGTCGACGCGTTCGGTGCGCAGCGCGTGCGCGTCGAAATGCCTCGGGCCGTCGTAGCCGGACTCTTCGAGCAGCTTCACGACGAAGAACAGCGCCTTGATCGACTCCGATCCGAACCGCAGATCCTGATCGAACCGGCCCGGCTTCTGATCGTTGAGGTCGATGTGAAAGAGCTTGCCCGCTTCGATCGCCTGGGCGACGACGTGGTAGAAGTTGAGGCCGATCATGTGCTCGTGCGCGACCTCGGGGTTGACGCCGACCATCTCCGGATGCGCGAGCGTGCCGATGAATCCGAGATAGGACGCCGTGGTGGGAAAGTAGATGTCGCCGCGCGGCTCGTTCGGCTTGGCCTCGAGCGCGAAGCGGAGGCGGTACTGCTGATCGCGCGCGTACTCGCAGAGGAAGTCGATCGCGTCGCGGAAGCGCTTGATCGCCTCGACCGCGTCCTTGGCCGCGTCGACCTCCGCGCCCTCGCGGCCGCCCCAGAACACGTACGTGGTCGCGCCGAGCTCGACGCCGAGATCCATCGCGCGCATCGTCTTCTGGACGGCGTACGCGCGGACGCGCGGGTCGTGCGAGGTGAACGCGCCGTCCTTGAAGACCGGATCGGTGAACAGGTTCGTCGTCGCCATCGGGACGATCATGCCGGCGGCGTCGAGCGCCGCTTTGAAGGACCTGACGATGCGATCGCGTTCGGCGGCGGTCGCGTCGATCGGCACGAGGTCGTTGTCGTGGAAGTTGACGCCCCAGGCGCCGAGCTCGCCGAGCCTCCGGACCGCGTCGGCGGGATCGAGCGGCGGCCGCACGAATTCGCCGAACGGATCGCGTCCGCGGTTGCCGACCGTCCAGAGGCCGAAGGTGAATCTGTCTGCGGGAGCCGGTTGGTAACTCATCGCGCGCAGTCTAATCTATGCGCGTGAGGCCGCGTGCGATTGCCGCGCTGATGTTCGTGCTTGCCGCCGTGCCGCCGCGCGCGCAGACCGCGGAGCCGTCCCTCGTCGCCTCGGCGCGCGCCGAGCTCGCGCGTGCAGGTCTGCGCGACGTCGTCATCCGCAGGCGCGACGATCTCGGACCCGAGTCCTTCCGGCTCGCTACCGAGACAGTCGGAGCGCGACGCGTCACGACGATCGAGGGCGGCGACGATCGCGGCGTGCTCTACGGGGCTTTCGCGCTCACGCGGCGGCTCGCTCTGCACGAGCGGATGGATGAAATGAACGTCCGCGAAGCGCCTGCCGCGAGGTACCGCTGGACGAACGAGTGGGACAACCTCGACGGGACGATCGAGCGCGGATACGCGGGGCCGTCGATCTTCTTCGAGAAGGGCGCGGTCGCCGCCGATCTCACGCGTGCCGGCGAGTACGCGCGTCTGCTGGCGTCGATCGGCATCAACGGCGTCGCGGTCAACAACGTCAACGCGGATCCGCGCGTGCTCGCGCCGGCATTCGTGCCGCAGCTCGCGCGGATCGCCGGCGTCTTCCGTCCCTGGGGCGTGGCGCTCGCGATCGCCGTCGACTTCAGCAGCCCGATGAAAATCGGCGGGCTCGACACCTTCGATCCGCTCGACCCGCGCGTCGCGGCGTTCTGGAAGGCGCGCGTCGACGCGATTTACGCCGCGATTCCGGATTTCGGCGGCATCGTGCTCAAGGCAGACTCGGAGGGCCGGCTCGGGCCGTCGGCGTACGGACGTACGCATGCCGACGCCGCCAACGTGATCGCGCGTGCGCTCGCGCCGCATCACGGCGTGCTGTTCTATCGCGGCTTCGTCTACGACCACCTCATGGACTGGCGCGATCGGAAGAACGATCGCGCGCGTGCGGCCGTAGACAATTTCAAGCCGCTCGACGGACGGTTCGACGACAACGTGATCCTGCAGATCAAGAACGGGCCGATCGACTTCCAGGTGCGCGAGCCGGTGTCGCCGCTGTTCGCGGCGCTCGCGCACACGCATGAAGCGATCGAACTGCAGATTACGCAGGAGTACCTGGGACAGCAGCGGCACGTCGTCTTCCTGCCGCCGTTGTGGAAGGACGCGATCGACGCCGCGCGATCGCACGTCTCCGGGTACATCGGCGTCGCCAACGTCGGCCGTGCGCGCAACTGGCTCGGACACGATCTGGCGGCGGCGAATCTCTATGGATTCGGCCGGCTCGCGTGGAATCCCGAAACCACGCCCGAACAGATCGCGCGCGAATGGACGACGATGACGTTCGGCGACAACCCGCGTGTCGTCGACACCGTCGACAGCATCCTGCTCGACTCATGGCGCACGTACGAGCGCTACACGGGCAATCTCGGCATCGGCACGCTGACCGACATCATCCGCGCGCACTACGGTCCCGGGATCGAGTCGTCGGAACGCAACGGCTGGGGACAGTGGCATCGCGCCGACGGCCTGGGCGTCGGCATGGATCGCACCGTGAAGACCGGCACCGGCTTCGTCGCGCAGTATCCGCCGTCGATCGCCGCGATGTACGAGTCGGTCGAGACGACGCCGGACGATCTGCTGCTGTTCTTTCATCACGTGCCGTACACGCACGTGCTGCATTCCGGCAAGACGGTCATTCAGCACATCTACGACGAGCACTACCGCGGCGCGGACGACGCCGCGTCGTTCGTCGAGCGCTGGCGCTCGCTCGACGGCCTGATCGATCGCGAACGGTACGACGCCGTCCTCGCGAAGCTCGAATACCAGGCGGGACACGCGATCGTCTGGCGCGATGCGGTGACGAACTGGTTCCAGTGGATCTCCGGAATTCCCGATGCGAAGGGGCGCGTGGGCGCTTATCCGGATCGCATCGAAGCCGAGTCGCTCGGTCTGGATCGTTTCGTCGTCGAGGCCGTGACGCCGTGGGAGACGGCGTCGGCGGGGCAGGCGATTCGCTGTCCGCCCGGCGGCACGTGCGCGGCGACGCTGACCGTCACCGGCGCCGCAGGGGCGTACGACATCGTCGTCCAGTACTTCGATGAGAACGACGGAGCATCGGCGTTCGCGTTGAAGAGCGGCGGGCGTGTGCTCGATCGCTGGATCGCCGACGATCAGTTGCCGTCGAATGTCCCCAACGGCCACACGTCGACTCGGCGGGTGATCAAAAACGTTGCGCTCGCGCCGGGCGACACGATTCGTCTCGAGGCGACCCCGGACCGCCAAGAAGGCGCCGTCGTCGACTACGTCGAGATTCGAGCCGCGGGCGCCGCGCCGCGTTAGCGCCGCGGCGGCGCGGGCTTGCCGATCGCCGTGCCGTCGCGCTGCGATCCGTCGAGCGGGCCGCTCTGCAGGTGGCCGTCGTAGAGATCCTTGTTGTTGTCCGTGCAGGGATATTCCATCAGCACCCAGTCTTTCGGCGCGAGCGGGATGTCCCAGCCGACGGTCCACGGCTTCGTGTAGAACTTGCTGTCGTCGATCGTCTCTTCGTAGTGGAGTTTCCCCGCGCTGACGCGCTTCCAGCGTTCGGTGACGTGCAACGCGTCGCTGTGGCGATCGCCGTGATCGTCCAGCCACGTGCGGTCGGTGAAGTTGACCGTGTCGATGACGAGCGTGTCGCCGTCCCACCGGCCGATCGAATCGCCGAGCAGCGACGGTTCCCACGACGGGCGATGGCCGCGGCCGTCGGTGTAGATGACGCGGAAGTTGTGCATGTACTCGTAGAGGAAGATCACCTTGTCGGGCGTCTGCACGATCTGCATCGGGTACGGCGACGTGTTGACGCGCGGGACGCCGGGAAAGATGCAGCGGCTCGTCGGGTCGACGTGATTCCACACGTCGTTGAACGCCTTGAGGCCTTCGGGCGTGAACGGCAGCGGCTCGACGGCTTTGGCCGTGTTCTGCACGAGCGACTTGTTCCAGACGCCCGAGAGGTCGGCGTGTCCGTCCGCCGCTCGCGGCGCGGGGCCGTCGCTCTGGCCGAGCAGCAGGAAAATCAGCAGCGGGATCATTTCTGCACCTCCGCGGACGATCCCGCGAGCACGCGGCGTCCGTCGCCGAGCGCCCACGTCTTCGCGTTGCACGTGTGCGTGCCGTCTTTCGCCTCCCAGCCGTCGACGATCACTTCGCCGCCGATGGTGAACGTCTTGCTGGTCCAGCCCTGGCGCGTGAGCGCGTTGGGCGCGCCGCCCTCGCACTGCCACGCGGTGACGGTGCCGTCGGCGGCTTTCACGTCGAGATAGATCCAGATGTGGGGGCTGCGCCAGTCGACCTTCGTCACCGTGCCGCGGAGCATGATGGGCTTGTTGCCGTCGAATTCCGCGGCAAACGAGTGGTGCGCGCGGAGCCGCGGCGTCGCCGCCGTCAGAAAAGTGAGCACCGTGATGACGAGAAAACATCCGCGTCTCATCGGACCTCCGTTTATTTACAATGCGCAGCGGAGAGCATACATGAGAGCCACGATCCTCGCGGTGATGACAGCGTGCGCGGCGGTGAATGTGACGGTGATTCTCCGCGCGCAGGCGCCTGCGCCGAAAACGGTATGGACCGGCGTCTACACGTCCGCCCAGGCCGATCGCGCCCAGCAGACGTTCGACAGCATCTGCACCCAGTGCCACACGCTCGCGCCGGGCGGCGCGACGCGCGGCGGCGCCGTGAGCGGCGACAAGTTCATGGCCGCGTTCCAGCAGAAGACGGTCGGCGATCTCCTGGGCTACGTCTCGAAGAACATGCCCAACGGCAACGGCGGATCGCTCGCGCCGTCGACGTATAACGATCTCGTCGCCCTGATCCTCCGCGCGAACGGCTTCCCGGCCGGCACGGCGGAACTGACGCCGGCGGCGGTCGCCGACGTGCAAATCATCCCGAAGGACGGCCCGGGCGAACTTCCGGCGAACGTCCTGGCGCGCGTCGTCGGGTGCCTGAAGAAGGACGGGAGCGACTGGGTGCTCGAGAACGCGACGGCCCCCGAGCGCATCGACAAGACCGGCGCCGGTCCGAACGACGCCACTAAACCACTCGGGAACAAGACTTTCACGCTGAAATTCGTCCTGACCCGGCTCGATGCCTA
>DATNBT010000012.1:0-8349 GCA_035571855.1 Vicinamibacterales bacterium | reverse complement strand
TCGGCGCCGGCTTCTGGGACCTCGTGAACTTCACGATGCAGATGACGCTGATCATCATCACGGGCTACTCCGTGGCGACGGCGCCTCCCGTCTACCGGATCGTCTGCCGGCTGGCGGCGATTCCGAAGAGCGGACGCACGGCGGTCGCGTTCGTCGCCGTCTTCTCGATGCTGACGTCGCTCATCTCGTGGAGCTTCAGCCTGATCATCAGCGCGCTGCTGGCCCGCGAGGTCACGCATCGCGTGAAGGGCGCCGACTATCGAGCCGTCGGCGCGGCGGCCTATCTCGGCATCGGCAGCGTCTGGGCGCTCGGGCTGTCCTCGTCGGCCGCGCTGATCATGGCGGCGCCGGCGTCGCTGCCGCAGTCCATCCTGAACATCAGCGGCGTGATTCCGCTGACGCAGACGCTGCTGCTCTGGCAGAGCCTGTTCACCGCCGCCGTCATCGTCGTCCTGTCGATGGCGATCGCGTATTACTCGGCGCCGGCCGAGTCGCACGCGCGCAGCATGGCCGACATGGGCGTCACCTACGCGCCCGCCACCGCGCCGCGCGAGCGTCCCGAGAAGCCCGGCGAGTATCTCGAGTACAGCCCGCTGCTCAGCGTCATCGTCGGCGTCTTCGGCCTGGCGTACCTGGCGACGGAGGTCGCGTCAAAAGGCGCGTCGGTGATCCTCGAGCTGAATCACTACGTGTTCCTGTTTCTCGTCGCCGGCATCCTGCTCCACTGGCGCCCGCGATCGTTCGTGAAGTCGATTGCCGCGGCGGTGCCGTCGGTCGCCGGCGTGCTCGTGCAGTATCCGATGTACGCGGGCATGGTGAAGATGATGACGGAGTCCGGCCTCGCGTCGAAGATGGCGCACTTCTTCGTCGACGTCTCGACCCAGCACACGTACCCGCTGCTCGTCGGCATCTACTCGGCGGTGCTCGGCCTCTTCATCCCGTCCGCCGGCGGCAAGTGGCTCATCGAAGCGCCGTATATGCTGCAGGCGGCGAAGGAACTGCACGTCCACCTCGGCTGGGTCGTCCAGACGTACAACGCGACCGAGGCGCTCGCCAACCTCGTGCACCCGTTCTGGATGCTTCCGCTGCTCGGCATCCTCGGTCTCAAAGCCCGCGACATCGTCGGCTACGCGGCGCTGCAGTTCGTCGTCCACGTGCCGACGGTGCTCTTTCTCGTCTGGCTCCTGAATTACACATTGCGATGAAACCACGTGTCCTCGTCACGCGCGAGATCTCCCCTGAGGCCCTCACGCGCCTCAAACAGCACTGCACCGTCGACAGCAACCAGCAGGACGCGCCCGTCAGCCCGCGGCAGCTGCTCCTGCGGCTCAAGGGCAAGAGCGGCCTCGTCTCCGGCCCGACGGATCAGATCACCGAAGCGGTCCTCGCGAAGAATCCGCAGCTGAAGATCGTCTGCAACGTCGCCGTCGGCTACAACAACCTCGACATCGCCGCGGCGACCAAGCACGGCGTGATGATGACGAACACGCCCGGCGTGCTCGACGACACGACGGCGGATCTCACGTGGGCGCTGATTCTGTCGGCCGCGCGGGGACTCTCGAACGCCGACCGCACGGTGCGCGCCGGCAGGTGGAAGCGCTGGCGGGTGATGGACTTTCTCGGCCAGGACGTCTACGGCAAGACGATCGGCATCTGCGGTTTCGGCCGCATCGGCCGGGGCGTCGCCAGGCGCGCGATGGGCTTCGGCATGAAGGTGCTCTACGCGAGCCGCAGCCGCGCGACCGGGGCCATCGAGCAGGAATTCCGCGCCTCATACGTCGACAAACAGACCCTGCTTCGCGAGTCCGACGTCGTCACGCTGCATCTGCCCCTGTTCCCGGAGACGCGGCACTACATCGGCGCGAAGGAGCTGTCGCTGATGAAGCCGTCGGCGATTCTCGTCAACACCGCCCGCGGTCCGATCGTCGACGAGCGGGCGCTCGTCAGCGCGCTCAGGCGCGGGCGCATCTTCGCGGCCGGCATCGACGTGTACGAGAAGGAGCCGGCGCTGGCGCCCGGGCTCGCGTCGCTGCCGAACGTCGTGCTGACGCCGCATATCGGCAGCGGCACGATCGAGACGCGGCTGAAGATGTCGAACATGGCCGTCACCAACTGCATCGCCGGTCTGACGGGCCAGCGTCCGCCGAACCTGCTCAACCCCGTGCTCGAGGTCTCCTAGCGCCGTGCTCGTCCCACCGGATCAGCGCTTCACCTGCGGCCAGTGCGGGCGCTGCTGCCGTCGCGCGACCGTGCCCGTGACGCGGGCGGAAGCCGAGGCGTATCGCAGGGAGGGAGCCGCGCGCTGGTTCAGCGAGCCCGGCGATCCGTTCGAACCGGTTCCGGGCCGCGCCTCGCTCCTGCAGATTCGCCATCGAGCCGACGGCGGCTGCGGCTTCCTGTCGGATTCAGGTCTCTGCCGCATTCACGAGGAGCTCGGATTCGATCGCAAGCCGCTGGCCTGCCGGGTCTTTCCGCTGCGCTTCCATCCGATCGAAGGCGACGTCGTCGTCACCACGAGCTTCGCGTGTCCGACGATCATCGCCAACGACGGAGACTTGCTGCCGGCGCAGTCACGCGA
Organism: Vicinamibacterales bacterium; assembly: GCA_035571855.1. Taxonomy (GTDB): domain Bacteria; phylum Acidobacteriota; class Vicinamibacteria; order Vicinamibacterales; family CAVVIG01; genus DATNBT01. Next base: position 5,771 of record DATNBT010000012.1, on the reverse strand, counting down.
GATCGGCCGCCTGTACGTCGCGTGGAAAGAGGCGCAGCCCGAGTCGCCCCGCCGGGTCGAACTGGTGGCAGGACATGCGCTCGCCCCTGCGATGGTCCAGACGCTCCGCTCGACGCTGTCGCGCATCCTCGACATTCCCGGGCCCGACGGATCGTTTGATGTCGCGCTGAGCGTGCGCCGGATTGCGGCGTTCGTCGAAGATCTGTCGCGGCGGCAGGTGCTGCGTCTGTCCGCCGACGACTTCAGCCAGTACGTCGACGTCATGAGCCGCCACGTGCTGAACCCCGAGCGGGTGCCGCCGACCCGCATGCCGTCAACGCTCACGCGGCTGCTGTTCCGCGGATTTCTGCTGGCGGTAGCGTCGGTGCAATCGCATCTCGACCCGGAGATCCGCCACCGTCCGAACGCGATCCGCGCGCGACTCGTGCGGCTCGCACTCCATCTGCACGGCTTCGGTCCTGCAGCCGCAGGATTCGACTTGCCGGCGGCGCGACAGGTGACGCTCGACGTCGCAGACGACGAGATCCGGGAAATCGCGACGCATTACCTCCGGTCTGTCGTGACGACCCTCGGAACGGGACGCAGGCCGATCGTCGACGAGCTGTCGATGGCCGTGGCGTATCTCAACGCCGCCTGCGTCCTCGCGCGCATGCAGTCGGCGCGACTGAATTACCGCACGGTGGACGCCGAAAGCTTCACGCAGGGGCTGCTGCAGTCCGCCGATCCCGCGCAGGCCGACGACGGCAGCATGTTCAGCCGGCTGCTGACGACGCTGTCGGGCGGGGTGGAGAGCTTCTACCTGTTTCCGGCGTCGACGATCTGAAACGACGCCGCGTGCGATATTCTTACCGGCTATGGCTGAAACGGTTGAATTCAAGAGCAACGGACACAACGCAACAGGTTATCTGGCGAAGCCGGCGAGCGGATCCGGCCCCGGCGTGCTCGTCATCCAGGAATGGTGGGGCGTCGACGACGACCTGAAGAAGATGGCGGACAGGCTTGCAGCGGCGGGATTCGTCGCGCTCGCGCCCGATCTGTATCACGGCCAGGTGGCGGGCCACACCGAGATGGACAAGGCCGCGCAGCTCATGAACTCGCTGCCGCCCGATCGCGCGGCTCGCGACATGAGCGGCGCCATCGACTACCTCGCGAGCCACAGCGCCAGCGCCAAAGGCGTCGGCGTCGTCGGCTTCTGCATGGGCGGCATGCTGTCGTTCCTGATTGCGGCCAACCGCGGCGACAAAGTGAAGGCCGTCGTGCCCTTCTACGGGTTTCCGCAGGGAGCGATGGAGCCCGACTGGAGCAAGCTCTCGGCGTCGGTGAACGGCCATATGGCCGAGAACGACAGCTTCTTCCCGCCGGACAAGGCCAAGGCGCTCGAAGACAAACTGCGGAAGATGGGCAAGGACTGCACGCTGACGGTGCACAAGGGCACGGGCCACGCGTTCATGGGCCCGCACAACGCGCTCAGCACGCTCGATGAGAAGCTTGCCGCGCAAATCTGGCCGGAAGTCGTCTCGTTCCTGAAGAGCAAACTTTCGTAACGACGTTAGTGATCCAGATGCTCCTTGAGCGCGTGCTGATACTCTTCGTTCTGTTCAGCCTTGTGCTTGGGGAGCCGTCGCTTGCGTTCGGCCTTGACGCGCGAGCGTGTCTGATCTTCCGACGCCATCGCCGCGGCGGTGATCAGCTTCTCGAGGTCGGTGCCCTTGCATGAGGGACACGCGGGCGCGGGATCCTGCGCCCGCACCAGCGCTTCGAATTCCTGATTACACGCTTTGCAGAGATATTCGTAGAGCGGCATCGATCGTGGATTTTAGCATTTTGGCATCTGGTCACTTCGGCATTTGCATTTCATCGCCAGGCATTGACCAAACGACCAGATGACCAGATGACCAGATGACCAGATGAATCATTTCACCAAGCACGGCTGTGGATCCCAGCCTTTGCTATCCGCCTGCTTGCGCAGATGCGTGCTGCGCTTGTGGCTGCGCACCAGGTATCCCGGATCGGTCAGCACCGCGTCGTCGATCAACCAGAGTTCGCCGCCGGGTTCGCTGATGACGTCGAAGTACTCCACCATCTTCAGGTTCGTGTCGTGGGGAACGCCGTTGTACTGCAGGTAGCCCGGCAGCAGATTCGACGTCTCCACCCGCAATGCCCGCCGATCCCACGACGCGATCGACGTGCCCTGACGTGACGGCGGGCCGGCCGGGCCCGCGACCGGCGCGAACTTCAGCAACCGAGTCTGCCGGCCGGCGTCGGTGTCGATCTTCAGCGTCCTGTCGTCGGCCCACGTGATGTGGAACCGGCCGGGCACACGCATGATGTTCGCCGCGCCGTACGCCTTGCAGTGATCCTTCTCCGCCTGATCCTTCGCGGCGTCCCATGCGTCGGCGATCCTGGTCGCTTCGGGAGTCAGCAGGAAGTCCGGGTGATCGCCTTTCGCCGGCGTGAGCATCCGGAAGCGCCAGTCCTCCGAGACGATCGACACCCAGTAGCCGGTGAGATCGATCGGCGCCGACTCTTTCGGCGTCTTGCCGGCCGGACCGCGTCCGCGCCCCGCGGGATTCGCCGCATCGACGCCCGTCAGATCCCGCCCCGGTCCCTGCGCGTAGACTGTGTAGAGCGGCCCTTTCAGGGCCGCGGTAGCCGCGGTGGCCGCGAGCGCCACCACACAGACAATCAGCTTCTTCACTTCTTCAGACTCCGATACGCGGCCTCGACGAAGGCATCGGCCGTCACGAATGCTCCGGCCGTGTTGTAGAGCGGGTCGTAATCTTTCGTCGGCTTCGCCGCCTTCACCTGCTCGAGCGTCATGTTCTTCTTCACCATGTCCTGCACGCGATCGCGGACGATGGTGACCATCTCGCGGAAGTTGATCACGTCGCCGACGTCGGACAGCCGCCCATGGCCGGGAATCACCATCGTCCCGCCCTCCTGTCCGTAGACGGGAATGCAGAGGTCGACGATCCGATTCAGTCCCGCGACGATGCCCTGGATGTTGCCGCCGGCGTCGAGATCGATGAACGGATAGCCTTCGGTGACGAAGATGTCGCCGGCCGTGATGACGTCGGACTTGCGGAAGAAGACGATGCTGTCGCCGTCGGTGTGCGCGTTCGGCTGATGCAGGATGTGCACGCCCTCGCCGTTGAAGTACAGCTTCTTGTCGTCGCCGATGAACGTGCTCGTCGGCCACCCGCCGATCGGCGTCGCGTACTGATTGTTCACGCGCGCGCTCATGTGTTTGTAGGCGTTGATGTGCGAGATGATCTGCGCGCCCTGCGCGGCGTCGCCGATGTCGAGCGTCACGTTGCCGCCGGCAATCGTCGCGCCCGCCTTCTTCAGGTCTTCGTTGCCGCCGACATGATCCGGATGGCTGTGCGTGTTGATGATGTAGCGCAGCGGCCCCTGGCTCAGCGTCCGGATCGCCGCGAGCAGCTTGTTCGACATCGGCGCGTACTCGGTGTCGATCATCAGCACGCCGTCAGGGCCGACCTGCACCGTGACGTTGCCGCCGGCGCCGACGAGCATGTAGATGTTGCCCTGCGCCTTCTGGATCCGGACCTGCACGTTGTCGAAGTTCTGTTGCCCGCCTCCGCCGCCCGTCTGCTGTGCGGCGACGGCCAGACAGGCTGCCGACACGAATGCGAAGATCAGGCTGAACGTTGAACGACTGAACCCTGAACGACGCATTTACTTGATCCCCATCATGTCGCGGAGCGTCTTCCGGTACTCGGGGTACATCGTCCCGGCGCCGCCGCGCGCGGCTTCGGGCGGGATGCCGTGCGCCTTCGCGTACTCCTGCAGGAACGGGTTCGTGCCCGGCAGGTGGTGCGGAATCTCGCCTTTCGGCCGGATGATCTCCTCCACCGGCTCGCACGGATAGGGACCGATGTCGCCGTTCACTTCGTACTCGTAGTCGCGCGATCGGACGACGGGCTCGGTGTAGTACTTCGGATCGACGACGGAGATGACGAGCGTCATCGTGTCGCCGTGACGGATGAAGTGCTCGGTGACCGTCGCCGAATCGCTGCGCGTGAGGCCATTGCGCCTCACCCATCCTTCCTTCAGGTGGTCCGTCGTCACGACGAGGATGTCGCCGTCCCACTTGCCCGTCGAGAAGCCCATCGCGGTGTGCAGCGCGGTCGCCGGCGGGTGCGGACGGCCGTCCATCCAGATCGTCCGCTCGGTGCCCCACGCGAAATGATGCGTATGAATGGCGATCAACTGCTGCGACTGCGGATCGCGCTCTTCCCACATGCGCAGGCCCGCGAAGCTCGACACGTAGTCGGACGGATGCACGCGGCACTGGTATTCCGGCAGCGTGATTAGCGACGCGTCCCAGGCGTCCGCGCGGGCCCGGACCGCGTCGGTGACCGGCAGGCCTGCGTAGTCGCCCAGCTCCGGGCCCGGCAGGCGATCCGGCCAGTCCTCGTTCAGGATGCCGAGGTTGTTCCAGACACCGGAGAGATTCGTCTGCGCGCTGGCCGGGACCGCGACAAGAAGCGCGAGTAACGCGAACGAGAATTTGATCATCTGGTCATCTCGTCAATTTGGCAATGCGAAGGCGACTAGCGTCGTTCCCGAGGGAATCAGCACGTACTGCTTTCCGTCGAGCATATAAGTCGTCGCCGCGGCGCCCCAGATCGACGCGCCCGTCGAGTAGTGCCACAGCGGCTTGCCGGTCCGCGCGTCGACGGCGTTGAAGTTGCCTTCGTTGTCGCCGGCGAACACGAGGCCCGACGCAGTCGACATCACGCCCGCCAGCGACGGCGTCGTGTAGCGCAGTTCCCATTTCCGCTCGCCTGTCGACGGGTCGATCGCGCGCAGCGCGCCGTAGTCGAAGATGCGATCCGCGACACGGCGCACGCCGCCGCCGACCGACACCTGGCCGGCTTTGATCTCGGGCTTCACCGCGAAATACGTGACGCACGTCTCGCGCGCCGTGACGAAGAACAGATTCAGCGAGGGATCAAACGACGGCGGCATGAAGTTCGTCCCGCCCCAGAAGTCCGGCAGGCAGTCTTTGGTGCCGTCCTCGTTCAGCACGATCGGCCGGCCGTCAGGTCCGACCTCGCGCGCCCATTTCGTCGACGTGAACGGCTTCGCGAGCAGCAGTTTTCCGGTCGCTCGGTCGAGCGCGTAGAAGAAGCCGTTGCGGTTGGCGACCATCACGGCTTTCTGGGTCCGTCCGCCAATCTGCACGTCGGCGAGCACCGGCACGTGCCCGCTGTCCCAGTCGTGCGTGTCGTGCGGCGTGAACTGGTAGTACCACTTCAGCTGTCCGGTGTCGGCGTCGAGTGCGACGATGGAGCATGTGTAGAGGTTGTCGCCTTTCCGTTCCTCGCCGTAGTAATCCGGATTCGGATTGCCGGTGCCGTAGTAGATCAGGTTGAGCTCGGGATCGTACGAGCCCGTGACCCACGTCGCCGCGCCGCCGCGAACCGCCGCCTCCGGCGACGGCCACGTCTCGCTTCCCTTCTCGCCGGGATTCGGAATCGTGTAGAAGCGCCAGAGCCGCTTTCCGGTTTTCGCCTCGTACGCCGTGATCGAACCCCGTGTCGGATTCTCTCCGCCCGACGACCCGACGATGACCTTGTCTTTGACGACGAGCGGAGCCGGCGTGGCGGCGTAGCCCGCTTTGTAGTCTTCGATCGCCGCGCTCCAGAGCAGCGCGCCCGTCTTCATGTCGAGCGACAGCAGGTGCGCGTCGAGCGTGACCATGAACAGCTGGTTGCCGAGCGCGGCGAAGCCTCGATTGACCGGAT
>DATNBT010000011.1:0-3684 GCA_035571855.1 Vicinamibacterales bacterium | reverse complement strand
GACGCGACGCTCGACGCCGTCAAGGATGCCGTGAAGGACGCCGTTGGCGGGTGAGTCCGCCGGCCGCCCGACGTACACGTACCGCGACGACGTGCTCGCGGAGTGCCACCGGTACGGAATTTTTCCCACCGAACACACGCCGCCTGAATTCGCGCGCGGATTCCTCAACGAGTTGTACAAGTACGAGCTCCGCAAGCTGCGCATGCGCTACATGCGCAAGGAGTTCCTGAAGTCGGAATACCATCGGCTGGTGATCGCGATTCGCGACAAGTATCCGGCGCTCGCGCTGCCGCCGAGGCTATGGGTCGTGTCATGAGGGCCGTCGAGATTTCGAAGCCAGGCCCTCCGGATGTGCTCGTCCTGTCTGACCGCCCGAAACCGGCGCCGGCAGCCGGCGAGGTCTTAATAAAGGTTGCCGCCGCCGGCGTGAATCGACCCGACGTTATGCAGCGGATGGGGCACTATCCGCCGCCGCCCGGGATCACGGACATTCCCGGCCTCGAGATCGCAGGCACGATTGAAACGCTCGGCCCGGACGTCACCGGCTGGGACGCAGGCGACAAGGTTTGCGCGCTTGTCGCGGGCGGAGGCTACGCCGAGTACTGCGTCGCGCCGGCGCCGCAGTGCCTGCCGATTCCAAAGCGCATGGACTTCGTCCATGCCGCGGCGATTCCCGAGACCTTCTTCACCGTCTGGACCAACGTGTTCGAACGCGGCCGGCTGAAAGCGGGCGAGTCGCTGCTCGTGCATGGCGGATCGAGCGGCATCGGGACGACCGCGATTCAGCTCGCCACCGCGCTTGGATCGCGGGTCTTTGCGACGGCAGGTTCAGCCGAGAAGTGCGCCGCCTGTGAGAAACTCGGCGCGGACCGCGGCATCAACTACAAGTCGGAAGACTTCGTCGCCGTCGTGAAGGACCTGACCGGCGGCACAGGCGTCGACGTTGTCCTCGACATGGTGGGCGGCGACTACTTCCCGCGCAACATGGACGCGCTCGCGATGGACGGCCGTCTCGTCAGCATCGCCGTGCTGAACGGCGTCAAGACGACGATCAACATCCTGACGATGATGCAGAAGCGATTGACGCTGACGGGATCGACGCTGCGCGTGCGCCCGGTGGCGGAGAAAGGCGCGATTGCCGCGTCGCTGAAGCGGCACGTCTGGCCGCTGCTCGACGCAGGGAAGGCCGTGCCGGTGATCGACGCGACGTTTCCGTTACAGGACGCTGCCGCCGCTCACGCGCGCATGGAAGAAGGGTCGCACATCGGCAAGCTCGTCCTCGTCGTGTAAACTGATCGTCCGCCTGAAGGCGGACACTACCACCAACACATGGACTACGTTCGACTGGGCAACACCGGACTCAAAGTCTCGCGCATCTGCCTCGGCATGATGACCTACGGGTCGCCGTCGTGGCATCCGTGGACGCTCGACGAAGCCGCTTCGCGCCCGTTCGTCCAGCGGGCGCTGGAGCACGGCATCAACTTCTTCGACACGGCCGACATGTATTCGCGCGGCGTCAGCGAGGAGATCACCGGCCGCGCGCTGAAGGACTTCGCCAAGCGCGATCAGGTGATCGTCGCGACGAAAGTCTGCCAGCCGATGGGTGACGGCCCCAACGACAAGGGCCTCTCGCGCAAACACATCCTCGACGGCATCGACGCGTCGCTCCGGCGGCTCGGCATGGACTACGTCGACCTGTACATCATTCATCGCTTCGACTACGACACGCCGATGGAAGAGACGATGTGCGCGCTCAACGACGTCGTGCGCGCCGGCAAGGCGCGGTACATCGGCGCGTCGAGCATGTACGCGTGGCAGTTCCTGAAGATGCAGTCGATCGCGGAACAGAACGGCTGGACCAGATTCGTCTCGATGCAGAACCACCTGAACCTGATCTACCGCGAGGAAGAACGCGAGATGATGCCGCTCTGCCGCGCCGAAGGCGTCGGGCTGACGCCGTACAGCCCGATGGCGCGCGGCTTTCTTGCCGGCGACAGGAAGAAGCAGGGCGGCGGCGACACGACGAGATCGAACAGCGACAAGCTCGCCGCGAAGTTCTATTTCGCCGACACCGACTTTCAGATTGCCGACCGCGTGGGCGAACTGGCGAAGAAGCGCGGCGTCAGCCGCATGCAGATTGCGCTGGCGTGGGTGCTGTCGCGGCCCGGCGTCGCCGCGCCGATCGTCGGCGCCTCGAAGATGCCGCACCTCGACGAAGCGGTCGACGCGCTGAAGGTGAAGCTGTCCGCCGACGAGTGCACGTTCCTCGAAGAGCGCTACCAGCCGCACAGAGTCGTTGGCCCTCTCTAACCTGATCGCGCGCGAACACTACGTCGCGCTCACGCACCGCAACTTCCTGCTGCTCTGGCTCGGGCTGCTCGCCTCGATTACCGGGTCGATGATGCAGAACGCCGCGCTGCTGTGGCACGTGTCGCTGCTGGTCGCGCCGGAGCACAAGGCCATCGCCCTCGGCGTCGTCGGACTGGTGCGCGTCGTCCCGATCGTGATCTTCTCGATGATCAGCGGCGTCGTCGCCGACGCGTGGAACCGGCGCCGGCTGATGCTGTTCACGCAGACCTCGGCGGCGATGGTGTCGATCGTGCTCGCGCTGCTGACCTTCCGCGGCCTCTCCGTCGTCTGGCCGATCTATGTGCTGGCGGCCATCGGCGCATCCGTTGGGACGTTCGACCTGCCGGCGCGACAGGCGCTCTATCCGACGCTCGTGCCGCGCGAGCATCTGCCGAACGCCATCAGCCTGAACACGATCATGTTTCAGGCGGCGTCGGTCGTCGGCCCGTCGATCGGCGGCATCGTCATCGCGGCCGCCGGCGTCGGGTGGGTGTACGTCGCGAACGCGGTGTCATTCGGCGCCGTGATCGCGGGGCTGCTGCTGATGCGCGGCGTCAGCGGGCGTCCGGAGCGCCTGGGCCATGAGCCGGAAAACGAGATCTCGCTCGGCGCCGCGGTCGAAGGGCTGAAGTTCGTCTTCGCGTCGCCGCTCATCCGATCGACGATGCTGCTCGACTTCTTCGCGACGTTCTTCTCGTCGGCGACGGCGCTGCTGCCGATCTTCGCGCAGGACATCCTGCAGGTCGGCGCGCGCGGGTACGGGTGGCTCTATGCCGCGCCGGCCGTCGGCGCGGTGGCGATGAGCGCGGCGATGGTCGTCATGACGAATCGCATTCAGCGGCGCGGTCCGGTGCTGCTGTGGGCGGTCGCGGGCTACGGTCTCGCGACGGCGGTGTTCGGCCTGTCGAAATATTTCTGGCTGACGTTCTTCTGCCTCGCGATGACCGGCGCGATGGACACCATCAGCATGATCATCAGAAACATCGTCCGGCAGCTCGAGACGCCCGATCGTCTGCGCGGCCGCATGATGGGCGTCAACATGGTGTTTTTCCAGGGGGGGCCGCAGCTCGGCGAGCTCGAGGCCGGTGCCGTCGCGAACTGGCTGGGCGCCGTGTTTTCGGTCGTCAGCGGAGGAGTGGGCTGTCTGATCGCGACGGGATGGGTCGCGGCGTCGACGCCGGCGTTGCGACGCTATCGGAAGGGACAGGCCTGAAGGGCTGTACGACTGATGTCGCCCTACGGCTTGAACTCGATCGTGATCTCCGGTTCGAGCGTCACCTTCAGGCCGGGAATGCTGGCGACGGCGGCTTTGGTCTGGTCCGGCTGCGCGGCGCT
>DATNBT010000010.1:0-3262 GCA_035571855.1 Vicinamibacterales bacterium | reverse complement strand
GACGCTTACAGGAAATGTCGTCGTCGCCATGCCGCGCCGGCTGGCGCAGTACACGCTCCGGCCGTATGTCGTTGGTGGCGTGGGGCTCATGCATATCCGGTACGACACGGGCCCAAAGTTGCAGGTGGCATTGCAGACGCTCAGCAACCTGGAAGCGATGGACATCGGGGCGGGGGTCACGGGATTCCTCACGCCGCGGTTCGGCGTGAGCTGGGATGTGAGATACTTTCGCAGCATCGACCGCACGCGCGAGCAGGGTTCGAGCTTCACCAGCGAACACCTCTCGTTCTGGCGGCTGAACATGGCGCTGGCAATCCGGTTGGGAAAGACGCGATGACGAGACACTGGACGAACAAATGGCTGTGCGTGTGGTGCACGGTAGCCGTCGTGGCCGCCGGCGCGCTCGCGCATGCCGCCCAGGCGCTCCGCATCGTCCCGCTCGTCCACGACGACGAAGTGCTCGTCTCGTTCGAGGTCGCCGACGGCTACACGAGCGACGTGCGCGACGCGATCTCCAGCGGCCTCAAGACCACATTCAGCTACGACGTCGAGCTCCGCATGATCGCCCACATGTGGGTCGACCCGCTCGTCGAAAAAGCCGTCGTCAGCGTCAGCGACAAGTACGACAACCTCACGCGCCGCCACACGCTGAGCCGCACCGTCGACGGCCGCGAGCAGGATTCGATCACCACCGAGAACGAGGCGACGGTCCGCCAGTGGCTCACCTCGCTCGACAAGGTGACGATCTGCAGGACGACCAGGCTCGAAGCCAATCGCGAGTACTACGTCCGCGTCAGCGCCCGCGTGCCGTCCCAGTCGTCCTTCCTCGGCCGGACGACGGCGATGGTCGGCCGCGCACCTTTCACCTTCATCCCGTAGAAGCCGCGTTATAAACTACGTCGATGCCCTTCGACGTAGCGGCCGAAGTTCTATCCAATCGCGCGCTGTCGTCGGACTACAACGTCCTCGCACTCGCTGCTCCAGCAATCGCCGCCGCTTCCAGGCCGGGTCAGTTCGTGATGCTCAAAGCCGGCGCCGGAATGGATCCGCTGCTGCGGCGTCCCTTCTCGGTTTTCGAAGTCCTGCGGTCCGGCGACGGCACGCCGACCGGCATCACGGTCCTCAGCAAGCGCATCGGGCCGTCGACGTCGTTGATTTATTCCGCGCGGCCCGGGCAGGTCGCGGCGGTGCTCGGCCCGCTCGGCCGGCCGTTCAGCCTGGTTGAACCGCCCGCCGACGCGTGGATGGTCGCCGGCGGCGTCGGCCTTGCGCCGTTCGCGACGCTCGCCGAAGCGCTGCGCGCGCGCAAGGTGAAGACGACGCTGTTCTACGGCGCGCGGCGCGGCGACGAGCTGTTCCATCTCGATTTCTTCCGGACGCTCGGCGTCGAGCTCGTGCTGACGACCGAAGACGGCAGCAGCGGCGAACGCGGACGCGTCGTCGCGCCGCTCGACCGGCAGCTGGCCGCGCGGAAGCCCGACGCGCCGGTGATGATCTACGCGTGCGGCCCCGAGGGCATGCTCGCGGCGACGGCGAAGACGGCCGCGAAGCACTCACGTCCATGCCAGGTGTCGGTCGAGCGCATCATGGGATGCGGCATGGGCGGCTGCTACAGCTGCGTCGTTCCGATGCGCGGAGACGACGGGAAGTTTCATCACGTGCGATCGTGCATGGCGGGCCCGGTGCTCGCGGCCGATCAGATTCGCTGGGACTGATTCACGAGATGCCGGACCTTTCGGTACAGATTGGATCGCTGACGCTCAAGAATCCGCTCATCGCGGCGAGCGGCTGCTTCGGCTACGGCGTCGAGTACGCCGACCTGGTCGATCTGTCGTCGCTCGGCGGCGTCGCCGTGAAGGGCCTCTTCCTCAACGAACGCGAAGGACATCCCGCGCCGCGCATCGTCGAAACGCCCGCCGGCATGCTGAACGCCATCGGCCTGCAGGGGATCGGCGTCCGCCGGTTCGTGGACGAGAAGCTGCCGGAGCTGCGCGCCCGCAATGCGACCGTCATCGTCAACGTCTGCGGGACGACCGTCGACGAGTACGCCGAGGTGTCGAGAATCCTGTCCGACGCCGACGGCGTGCATGCGATCGAGCTGAACATCTCGTGCCCCAACATCAAGGAAGGCGGCATCCAGTTCGGCTGCAGCCTGACGGGCACGCATGAAGTCGTCAGCGCGGTCCGCAAGGTCACGCGCCTGCCGCTGATTCCGAAGCTGACGCCCAACGTCACCGACGTCGCCTCGTTCGCGCGCGCGTCGGAGGACGCGGGGGCCGACGCCGTGTCGCTGGTCAACACGTTCCTCGCCATGGTGCTCGACGTCGAGACACGGCGTCCGAAGATCTCGAACGGCATGGGCGGGCTGAGCGGTCCGGCGATCCGGCCGATTGCGGTGCGGATGGTCTACGAATGCCGGCAGACGGTGAAGATCCCGGTCGTCGGCATGGGCGGCATCGTCGACGCACGCGACGCGCTCGAGTTCATGATCGCGGGCGCGACGGCGGTGCAGGTCGGCACGGCGAACTTCGTCGATCCGCTCATCTGGGGCAAGCTGCTCGACGGCATCCGCGACTACATGCAGCGCCACAACATCTCACGCCTCGCCGACATCGTCGGCACGGTCGACACACATGAGAAAGCGCGTACGTAGAGTCCGCCTTCGGGCGGACCTGACATGAATCACATCCTCGTTGCGCTCGACGTCGACACCGCGGAAGCGGCTCACGCGCTGGCCGACACACTGCGCGGCCAGGTCTTCGGCTTCAAGATCGGCAGCCGGCTGTTCACGAGCCACGGACCCTCGATCGTCGACGCGCTCGTGCAGCGCGGCGACCGCGTCTTCCTCGATCTGAAGTTCCACGACATCCCGAACACCGTCGCCGGCGCCGTCGCGGCCGCGACGCGTCTCGGCGTCTGGATGCTCAACGTCCACGCGTCCGGCGGACACACGATGATGCGCGCCGCCCGGGACGCGGCGGAGAACGAGTCGTCGAAGGCCGGCCGTCCACGGCCGCTCGTCATCGGCGTGACGATGCTGACGAGCCTCTCGGAAGAGACGATGGGAGAAATCGGCGTCGCCGACGCGCTGACCGCGCAGGTGGGACGACTGGCTGTCCTCGCGCAGTCGGCGGGACTCGACGGCGTCGTGGCATCGCCGCAGGAGATCGCGCTGATTCGCAGCCGGTGCGGGCCGTCGTTCGAGATCGTGACGCCCGGCATCCGCAGCGCGAGCGACGACAAAGGCGACCAGAGCCGCACG
>DATNBT010000009.1:0-4125 GCA_035571855.1 Vicinamibacterales bacterium | reverse complement strand
GATGACAACTCCTTCAACCACCAAGTCAAGTCTGTATCCGCAGTCCAATCGCTGATTCTTGTAAACAACTGGAAGGGGCTTTTGCCGCTCGATACTCAGTCCGCGAGCTGCAAGTTCGGCGGAGAGACACGACAGGTACGCATTTTCTAACAGCCCTGGTCCGAGCTCATGGTGCACCTCCAGCGCGGCGCCAATGATCTTATCTGTCAGTGGATTGAGTTCGTCGTGCATGCGGCGCCGGGGTGCAAAAGCAGAGCCGTTCGCACGAACAGAGCCAAAGAATGCCTTCTCTGTGTTCTCTGCGTTCTCTGTGTTTAACCCCGTCTCACGTTCTCCGCCCCCGCGCCCGATGAACCAGATCCCTGATGACCGGCGTGAACCCGGGCTCGATGGTCCTGCCGTATGGCGCGTCCGCCGCCAGCGCGCCGACGAGCAGGCGATGCGCGCGGCCGAGGTTGTGGTACGGCAGCGATGGGATCCAGTGATGGAGCGCGTGGTAGCGGAGGCCGACGGGCGCGACGAGCAGCCTGAACGCGTTCGCGACGTGATTCCACGCGCGCTGCGTCAGCGTCGTCGGCGCGATCGTGCACGAGTCGAGAAGTTGTTCGTTCATCGACAGCTCGTCGTGATCGTTGTCGTACCGATGCGCTGCCAGGGTCCGCGCGGCGTTGATGCCGGACGCGATCGCGCTCACGGCGGCATAGCAGCCGAAAAGCGACGCGGGCGCGGCGCCGGTCCACCAGAGCGCCGCGGCGATCCAGCAGACGGCGCAGGCGCCGGCTTCTTCCGCGCGTCCCGCGGCGTCGATGGGCGTCTGGCGGATGTACTCGTGATTGATGACGAGCGCCGAGCAGCGCGCCGCGACGAACCGGCCTGCCGGCGGAATCAGCCAGCCGAGAGGCGCGAGCACCGCGAAGCGGAACGCGAAGAGGACGGGCGCGAAGAGCGACGCGACGACGTAGCCCGCGAGCACAAGCGGCGATCGGCGCCCGAACGGCAGATATTCGGGATCCGCCGAGGTCCCGTAGCAGCGCTGGCGGTGATGATCGGTGTGGACGTTCTCGTACACGAACGACGGCACGAGGAGCGGCACGCCGACGAGCGCGTTCCAGACGAACGTGAACCCGGGCACGTCGCGCTGCGCGCGATGGGTGATCTCGTGGATGAAGAGGACGGCGTGATAGAGCGCGAAGATCGCGACCGTGAGCCAGGCCGCGCGCGCCCAGCCGGCGGTCAGCACGCCCGCGGCGAACGCGCCCCACCCGACGACGGCGCTGCTCAGGAAATCGGCCCAGTAGATCGCCGGTGACGCCTTGAACCACCCGGCGGGGATGACGCGGATGGCCTCGTCGATCGCTCGCTTCGGCGGCGCCTCGGTCCGCGCGGGCATGGACACGCTCAGGCCGCGTCGCCGCCGCGGCCGGGACGGACGACCGCGTTGAACAGCGTGATGTTCGAATCGCGCAGGAAGCGGACGAGGAGCGTCGACCAGGACGAGTACGAGTGCAGGCTGTCGTAGAACTCCGGCGCCGCGCGGCGGATCGCGGGCAGCCGCGACCACGGGACGTTCACGATGTCGTGATGCTCGTTGTGATAGCCGACGTTGAACGACACCTTGTTCAGCGGGCCGTAGTACGAGTACGTCTCCTGGTCGGGCGCGAGCGCGAAGTGCTCCTGAATCCAGCGCGCGCCGAGCGGATGCAGTCCGATGGCGAAGACCGTCGAGAACAGCAGGTACTTGAGCGGCGCCCAGCCCGCGAAGTACACGAGCACCGCCATCGCCGCGAGCTGAATCGCGAGGTTCACGATCGTCCAGCCGTCGAGCAGCGTGATCTTCTTCATGCGGCTCGGACGCACGACGCCCTGCACGAAGATCGTCCCGGCGATCCATCCCGCCTTCTTCAGGCCCGACCGGCCGATGACGCTCGCTTCGGTCGGCCCGGGAATGCCGGCGTCGAACTCGAGGTCGCCCATGTGGCGGTGATGCAGAAGGTGATACTTGCCGAACGAAATCGCGCCGGGGACGACGAGCGGCAGGTTCGCGAGGATCGCGGCCCAGCGGTTGCCGTTGCGCCAGCGGAAGACGAGGTTGTGACAGGTGTCGTGAATCAGCGCCCAGAGCGCGTGATCGATCGTCGCGCCGGCGAGGTACGCCACCGGCACCCAGATCATCCAGCTGCGGTAGCCGACCAGCAGCGAGAGGCCGATCTGCGCGGCGACGAGCAGGAGAATCCACAGCGCGGTCGACGGCGTCGGCCCGGCCAGCTCGCGGAGCTCGGGGTGCGCGGCGAGCATCTGCCGCGCACGCTTCGCGTGCGGTTCGGCGTAAGTAACGTGTATGTAGTCGAGCGAGGGCACTCTTGATAAGGTAGTCCTCCTCTGAAGGAGGCGCAACCCCGCGTGCAGGTGCCGGAAGTCCGTCCCGTTTCGGGAAAAGGCGAGTTCAAGCAGTTCATCGGATACCAGTACGATCGCAACCGCGCCGACGCGCGGTTCATCCCGCCGCTCAGGCTCGGCGAGATCGACAAGCTGACGCCGCGCAAGAACCCGTTCTTCGCGCACGCGGACGTCCAGCTCTTCCTCGCGCGGCGCGACGGCCGGATCGCCGGCCGCATCGCGGCCATCGACGACCGTCTGCACAACCAGACGCACGGCGACAACATCGCGATGTTCGGCTTCTTCGAAGCCGACGACGCCGTCGTGTCGCGCGCGCTGCTCGGCGAGGTCGAAGCGTGGGCGCGCGCGAAAGGACGCGACGCCGTCCGCGGCCCGATCAACCCGTCGCTGAACGAAAGCGCCGGCCTCCTCATCGACGGCTTCAACACCGATCCGATGCTGATGATGCCGCGCAATCCGCAGGACTACGCGGCGTACATCGAGGGCGCGGGGTACGGCAAGGTGAAGGACCTCTACGCCTGGATCTACGAGCTGGGCCTCGACATCCCGCCCTTCATCCGCAAGATGGCCGAGCGCGTGAAGCAGGAGTGCGGCATCACCACGCGTCCGTTCGACCTGAAGGAGTTCGCGCACGAGACCGAGCGGCTGCGCGAGATCTACTGCGGCGCGTGGCAGGACAACTGGGGCTTCGTCGCGCCGACCGAAGCGGAGTTCAAGCGCATCGCGACGGAGATGAAGCCGATCTTCGATCCGAACGCCGCGATTCTGGCGGAGAAGGACGGCCGGCCGATCGCCTGCGCCGTCGCCGTCCCCGACGTCAACCAGGCGCTGCGCGGCACCGACGGCCGGCTGTTTCCGCTCGGCCTCGTCAAGCTGCTGGCGCGGAAGAAGTACATCGATCAGATCCGGCTGCTGCTGCTCGGCGTGCTGCCGGAGTTCCGCACGATCGGCATCTACCCGCTGCTCATCGCCGACCTGCACGCGCTCGTTCGCGGGAGGACCACCTACAAGCGCGTCGAGTTCTCGTGGGTGCTCGAGGACAACGACGCGATCAACCGCACCGTCGAACGCATCGGCGCCGTCCGCTACCAGACGTATCGCATCTACCAGAAGGCGATCGGGTGATCCGATCCGTCGCCGTCACGGGCGCGACAGGGTTCATCGGCCGTCACGTCGCGTCCGCGCTCAAGGCGCGTGACGTGGCGGTCACGTCGATCGTCCGTCCCGGCTCGCGCCACAAGCCGCCGCCGGACTCGACGGTCGTCCACGCGCCGCTCGACGCGGACGCGCTGCGCACGGCCTTCGCCGGCATCGATGCCGTCATTCATCTCGCGGGGGTCGTCGCCGCCGTCGACGCGCGCGAGTATGCGCTCGTGAACACCGAAGGCACGCGCGCCGTCGCGACGGCCGCGCGTGATGCCGGCGCGCGGCTGATTCATGTGTCGAGCCTTGCCGCCGCCGGACCCGCGCCGGCGAGCGCGCCGCATCGCGAGTCCGACACGCCGCATCCGCTCACGCCGTACGGCGTCAGCAAGCTCGAAAGCGAACGCATCGTCGACGCGCTGCAGGGGCTGCGCTCGGTGATCCTGCGTCCGGGTGTGGTGTACGGACCGGCCGATCGTGCGGTGTTCCCGCTGTTTCAAGCGGCATCGCGCGGCCTCATGCCGCTCGTCGGCCGTGAGGATGCCGCGTACACGTTCGTCCACGTCGACGACGTGGTGAGATCGA
>DATNBT010000008.1:0-13041 GCA_035571855.1 Vicinamibacterales bacterium | reverse complement strand
CAGCGCATTCTGATGCCCGAAATTCCGCGACAGCTTGACGAGCTTCACGCGCCGATCGCGTGAGGCGAGCTGCTCGATGAGCGCCGCAGAGTCGTCCTTGCTGCCGTCGTCGACGAAGATCAGCTCGCTGCGGTACGGGGTCGCGTCAAGAACTTTGCACAGCCGCGCGTGGAGCTCGGCGAGATTGCCCGCCTCGTTGTGCAGCGGAAGGACGATCGACACGAGCTTCTGACCACGGCCCTCCGCGGGCGCCTCGAGCGGGACCGCGCCGAGCGGTCGCACGCTTCCATGGACGTCGAGGACTCGGCTCATATCTTCTCCAGCTTCGAGTTCCGTAGTTCGTAGGCGGACCCGCACTGCGCACACGCGGCCCGCAAGGGAGCGGCGGCGCCCGACGCGATCTTCACGCCGCAGTCGCACATCCATCCGCTGACGCGCCCTGGATTGCCGACGACCAACGCGTGGTCGGGCACGTCTTTCGTCACCACCGCACCGGCGCCGATGAAGGCGTACTGCCCGATCGTGTGGCCGCATACGATCGTCGCGTTCGCGCCGATCGACGCGCCCTTCTTCACCAGCGTCCGCCGGTACTCGTTCTTCCGCGGCACGTGACTGCGGGGATTGATGACGTTGGTGAACACCATCGACGGCCCGCAGAACACGTCGTCTTCGAGAATCACGCCGGTGTAGAGCGACACGTTGTTCTGGATCTTCACGTTGTCGCCGACGACGACGTCCGGCGAAACGACGACGTTCTGGCCGATGTTGCAGCGCTCGCCGATGCGTGCGCCGCTCATCACGTGCGTGAAGTGCCAGATCTTCGTGTCGTCGCCGACGACGGCGCCGTCGTCGATATAACAGGACTCGTGCGCGGAGAATTTCATACGCGCGCCTTTACGTTCGGATGCAGGCGGGAGCCGACCTCGACCGGCGCCTGACGGATGCGGTGCGAGAGCTCGATCGACGGCCGGCTGTCGTCGATGCCGAAGCCGCGGCCGGCAATCGCTTCTTCGTAGACGCGCGTGTGGAGATCCGTGAAGCCGTCGCTGAATTCGACCTCGCTGCCGTCCACCGTGATCGATCGGAACGTCGTCTTGACGCCGGGCTGCGGTGCGAAGGGCAGGTCCGAAATGTCGCTCGACAGGAACCAGCGCACGCGCGCTCGCTCGAGCTGCAGGTATCCCGCCATGCGCCGCCCGTCGCGGTGGTGCACTTCGCTGGCGACAAGTCCGCCGAACAGCCAGATCAGCAGATCGAAGAAATGGATGCCGATGTTGGTGACCAGGCCGCCCGAGCGCTCCTCCGATCCCTTCCACGACACGTCGTACCAGCTGCCGCGCGCCGTGATGTAGGTCAGGCAGACGTCGTGCGGATCCGTCCTGGCTTCGGCCTGGAGCCGCTGCCGCAGCGCGATCAGCTGCGGATGCAGCCGCAGCTGCAGCACGGTGTTCACGCGCCGGCCGGTTTCGCGCTCGAGATCCTGCAGGGCGTCGAGGTTCCAGGGATTGATCACGAGCGGCTTCTCGCAGATCACGTGCGCGCCGACACGCAGCGCGAGGCGGATGTGCGCGTCGTGCAGATAATTCGGCGAGCACACGCTGACGTACTCGACCCGATCGGCGGCGGGACCGCGCCGCAGCTTTTCGAGATGGCGGTCGAAGCGCTCGATTTCCGTGAAGAAGCGGACGTCGAACGCGTACTTGTCCAGCACACCGACGGCGTCGTGCGGATCGACGGCCGCGACGAGCCGGTTGCCGGTGTCTTTGATGGCTTTGAGGTGCCGCGGCGCGACGAAGCCCGCGACGCCCGTCATGGCGAAGTTCACGCTGCCCTCTCTTTGCGGCCGACGACCTCGCGCAGCATCGCTGCCAGCCGCGGGGCGTGGACCGCGAGCGAATATCGCTCTTCAATCGTCTTCCGGCCGGCGGCGCCGATCCGCCGCCGCAGTTCCGCATCGCCGAGCAGACGGCTGATCTTCTCGTTCCATTCCTCTTCGTTCGACGCGAGGAACCCGTTGACGCCGTCTTCGATGATTTCCTTGTTCACGCCCACAGCCGCCGCGACCACCGGCACGCCGCACGCCATGAACTGGATCGCCTTGAATCCGCACTTGCCCTGCGCCCACTCGTCCTCTTTCAGCGGGTAGACGCCGATATCGCACGTGTTGAACAGCTCCACTTCGCGCCCGAGCGTCCAGCGCTCGTTGACCGTCGTCACCCCCGAGAACTGGAGCGGCTCGCCGCTGCCGCTGACCCGCAGCTCGAAGTCGTGCATCTTCGCCAGTCGCATGAGCACCGGGCCGAGCGACTTCAGATACGTCGCCGTCGTCGGCGTGCCGATCCAGCCGATCACCGGCGGAGCCCCGGCGGCCGGCGCCGTACGGCGCGGAACGAAGATGCCGGTGTCGACGCAGGTCGGGAGAACGGCGACCGAGGAATTGTAGCCGCGCGCGTAGCGCGCGAGATATTCGTTGCCCGCGAGGACGAGCGCGCTCCGCCTGAGCAGCGACGGCACTTTCTGCGGGTACTTCAATCCCGACGCAAACCGGTTGGCGTCGCTCGTATTGTTCAACCAGACCGCGTCATCGAAGTCGTAGATGATCGGATGGCCCGTGCGAGACAGGAGCGCCTCGAACCAGGGCGGACCGAAGGGATACGCCTCACGATAGATGAAGTACGCATCGTACCGGCCGCGCGTCATCACGAGCTTGAGGCGGGCGACGCTCTGCCTCACAAAGGCCGCGAACTTCTTCAGATAGTGGCCGCGGCGGTACACGAGCGAGAAGAATGCGGCGTCGAAGAACGGCGCCACGGTCACGGAGAATCCCGCCTGCTCGAGCGCGGGAATGTACTGCGCCACGCGGAAGCGGCAGCCCGCGCCTTCGATCGGCATCGGCGAGAGCGCGAGCAGCTTTTTCGGCATCAGCTTCGGCGCGCCGCCCGGTCCGCGGCCGCGCGCGACAGCGGCGCCGCCGCTGCCATCACGAACAATCCGCACGCCACGAACACGGCAGGCACGATCCACGTCAGCGGCCACGGAGGATTCGTCGACAGCGGATTCACCGCAAGCGCGGTGACGCCCGCGACCGTCAGCATCCAGCCGCCGACACGCCAACGCGACGCCGGCGCGTCCGGCATCAGCGCGCCGGCCAATGCTCCGGCCGCGGCACGGAAACGCGACGCGGCCCAGGCCGACTGCATGCGCAAGCTGACGCGATGCAGTCCGCGTCCGATCAGGCTCTCGCGCGCGAGCGCCTCGACCGCGCGATCGCACGCGTCGACGTCCGCGCGCGCGGTCACGGCCGACAGCGCGCGAACGGCGAAGTTCCACCAGCCGGTGAGAATCGTTGGCTCGCGATCGTTCATTTCGCGGTGGTGTAAGTCTTCAGGACTTCGGAAATCTGAAACGACAGCCAGCCGTCCGCGGCCGACAGCGGCAGAATCGATCCCGGCGCGACGTCGGCCTGCTGCACCGGACCGGCCACGGCGCACTTCAGCGATCCGTCCGGATTGCTGACGGCGTAGCACTTCACGCGCAGCTGCGCGGGCAGATCCATCTTTCCTTCGATGGGGACGTTCAGCGTCGACTCACCGGCCCTCAGCGCGACCTCGCTCGGCGTCGGCGTGCCGAGGCTCACGATGACTTCGGTCGGGTTCGCCTGCGGAAACCTGTCGCCGACTTTGATGGTCTTCATCCGGGCGGCGGCCAGGCCCATGAACACGCCCTTCACCTGCATCTCGAGCGTCGGCGTCGGCGCCAACGGCAGCACCGTCAGGGCCTTCGGCAGCCGTCCCACTTCCTGGCGGTAGTCCCAGAGGATCACGTCGTACTGTCCCGGACCGAGCTCGGGCAGCTCGACGACCGCGTACTTCGTGTTGCCGATCAGAAACGACTGCCCCTGGATGCCGTCGAACGTCACGCGCAGAAACGGACGGAGGTTTTCGCCGTTGATGGTCACGCGGAGGTTGCTGCCCTGGTGCACGGACGCCGGCGCAATCGAGATCAGCTTCGGCTGCGGCGACCGGAACAGCAGGTACGCGCCGAACGCCACCGGCACGAGGCCAAGAACGACGAGAGCGATCACCGCGTCGATGAGGTTCACTTTGCCGCCGATGCGGCCGCGTTCGTCGACTATGGCCATACAGGTTCGGCTTTCGATAAGGCGGGCGCCGCGCCGCGCGCCCGCGCGCGTGACAGCAGCTCGCACAATCCCGCGAGACTCAACCACAGGAGATACGGCACCGCCAGGCTGCGGTGACGGACGAGCGTGCCGACATTGCCGCTCGTCATCGCGACGGCGACGATGAGTGCGAGCGCACAGCCCGCCAGAAGCCCGGTGATCATCGCGTCGCGTTGAAACGAACAGATCACGCCGACAGGCAGCAGCAGCACCAGGAGGTACCACACGACCTGTTCGGGAATGTCGACGAGCGCCGACGTCGACTGCACTTCCCACGGCCACGGCACCGTGACGTAGCGCTCGAACGCGCGCACGACATAGCGGGCCGAGTCGGTGAACGTCATGCCGCTGATGGTGCTGCTGTCGCTGTAGAACCGCGGTTCGAGCAGCGTGTAGACCCAGCCCGGCGTCTCGACGTGGCCCCAGTGCTGCCGCGCCGCTTTCTGAAGCGTCGTGAACGCCACGAACTGGTTCTGCGGCCTGCTGAGCGTCGCGCCGATCACGATCGGCACGGCCACCGCGAGCGCAATCAGCAGTTTCGGCCGCGAGACGATCCACCCGATGAACAGCCCGGCCGTGATTCCAGCCGCCGCGAGCACGCCGCCCTGCTCACGAATCGTCTGCAGCGCCACGACAACGCCAACCACACCCATCGCAGCCACGATCTTCATCGTCCAGCGGCGATCCCGAATCGCCGTCATCGTCCAGGAGAGGCTCAACGCCGCGAACAGCAGATACAGCGGCTCCTTCAGCGCTGAAATCGACCACGCGAACAGACTGGGCAGAAACAGCAGCATCACGAGGCCGATGAGCGCCGGCGCGCGTCCGAACGTGGGACGGACCATCCGGTAGAGGATGACGGCGGCCAGCAGGTAGAGCGCGATGCCGAGCAGGTGCGCCCCGTACGGCGACGGCCCGAACAGCGCCTGCAGAAACGCGAGGACGTACAGATGGCTCGTCCAGCCGGACTCGTCGAACGCGTAGATGAAGTCCGCCGTGTGCGTCGGAATATTTTGCGCGACGTTGGCCAGCCAGATCGATCGGCGCAAATAGAACTCTTCGTCCGGAAACACCACGCCGAAGGCGACGCGATCGTGATTGGTCGCGACGAACAGCGCCGCCACCGCCGCGACACGCAGGAGGACGGCGACCATCAGCAGGGCCGTCACCCACCGCCGGTCGTCGGCGTCGAGTCCGGAAATGGCGTAGCGCTGGATCGCCCAGGTCGCCGCCGCAAAGCACACGGCCGCCGGCGACAGGACGTAGATGAAACCGATCGCAATGGCGACGAGCGTCGCGATCAGGTACTTCTTCACGCCACCAGCTCCGAAAACCACGAGTCGTACTGCCCGGCAATCGACGGCAGCGCGAACCGCATCGACGCGTCCCTGGCCGCGGCGGCCATCGAGGCCCGCCGCCGCTCGTCGGTCAGCACGGACTCGAGCGCGGACGCGACCGCCGCCGCCGTGTGCTCGGGCACGATGAGGCCGTCCACGCCGTCGCGCACGATCTCGAGCGGGCCGGGCGAGCTCGTCACCACCACGGGAACGCCGCAGGCCATGGCTTCAATCAGCACGTTGCCGAAGCCCTCGTACCGCGACGTCAGGGCAAACACGTCGGCGCGGGCGATGTACTTCCACGGATTCCGCTGAAACCCGCAGAGCGTCACGGCGTCGGTCAGGCCGAGCGACGCAATCTGCTCGCGCAGCTGCGGTTCCTGCTCGCCCTGGCCGAGGATGAAGAGGCGCGCCGCCGGCAGACGGCGTCGCACCAGCGCCATCGCCTCGATCAGCAGCGGGAAGTTCTTGGCCTCGGCAAGACGTCCGGCCGACACGATCGCCGGATGCTTCCACTCGCCCTCGTGCGTCGCGTCGAGCGGCTCGCGGACCGCGTCGGTCATCGCGGCGAAGTCGATCGGGTTGTGGACGATCCTGATCGCGTTCTCGCGCACGCCGAAGTGCCGCCGCAGATCGTCGGATACGCCTTCCGACGTCGTCGCGATCGCGTCGGCCATGTTGTAGCCGGCGCGCGTGATCATCGCGAAGAGCGTGCGGTGGCTCGGCGTCTTCCAGTGATAGTCGGCGTCGTTGAGGAACGCCGTCATCGGCGTGCCGAGCACGAAGACGACGCGCGCACCCACGCCGGCCAGCTTCGCCGCCGCGAGGACCGTGAAGTAGCTGAGAAACGACACGACGAGATCGGGACGCGTGTCCCGGATGTATCTCCGCAGCTCGAGCACCCGGCCGACGCGCGATTCGCCCGTCGCGGACGACACACGCACCGCCGGAGGCAGATCGGCCAGGTACGGGCCTTCCCGCTTGAACAGGAACATCGTCCGATCCCATCGCCGCCCGTCGAGCGCCGACAGCACCTGTACGGCGACGCGCTCGGCGCCGCCGCCGGCCAGTGATGGGAGGACGAAACAGACGCGCTTCATGGATGGTCCGCCTGAAGACGGACGCCACCGGCATGCGCGAGCTTCAGCCCGAGCCGGTCCGACACGGCGGCCATCATCTTCGCGGCCTGCGCTTCGAGCGTCCGGCCGCGCGCGGTCTCGTAGCCGTTCGCAATCAGCCGCTGCCGGAGCGCCGCGTCCGTCACCACACGAGCGACGGCATTCGCGACCGCCTCGCCGCTGTTCTCCTCGATCAGCAGGCCGTTCACGTCGTGCGTGATGAGGCTCGGGATGCCGCTGACCCGGCTCGTCACGACCGGCATGCCCGACGTCATCGACTCGAGCAGCACGCGCGGAATGCCTTCACCGGGAAGAGTCGGCAGCACGAAGACGTCGTACTGCCGGTACAGCGGCAGCAACCGATCGAGCGGCACCGGTCCGACGATGTTGACGCGTGACTGAACGCCTCTCGCGGACGCGTCCTCGCCGATCGCACGCGTTTCCTCGTCGCCCGGACGCCCGATCGACGGACCGACGATGTCGATCGTCGCGTCGATGCCTCGGGCCGCCAGCGACGCAATCGCAGCCGGCAGCACGCGCAGGCCCTTGCGCGGATCGATGCGGCTGACCGTCAGCATCCGGATCGGCCGGCCGAGGCACGTGTCCGTCCGCGTCGCGATGTCCGACGCGCTGATCGTGGTCGTCGTCGTCTGAATCACGGAATGCGCCGGACGCGAGTGTTTTTCCGCCAGCGCAGCGCCGTTGGCGAACGCCAGCGAGCGGTTCGTCATCCACTGCATGCCGGCTTCTTCGAATTCGGTATACCCACGCCAGAGAATCTTCTTCACTCCGCGATACGGCATCGTCGGCAGCAGCGCGCGCAGATCGCCGACGACCAGCACGAATGCGGGCTTGCCCATCAGCCGCGCGAAGGCGAACGCGAACGATGCGGCCGGCGTCGGAATCCGGCAGTGCAGCACGTCGAGGCCGCGGACCCAGGCGGCCAGCTTCGGGAGCGTAAGAGGCAGCTTCGGGTAGAACTGCAGCGGACCTTCGAACGTCGGCATCGAGGCGACCGTGACGTTCGACGATCGAATCGCCGTGCCTTCGCCCGACGGCCGCTCGAGCGTCGGCACGCAGAGCGAGATCTCGTCGAAGTACGGCGCCAGCGAGTCCACGTAACGCGCGAACGACCCTTCGAGCTCGCGCAGCGTCCCGTCGGCGGCGCGCCAGAACGGCATGTGATAGACGATGCCGAGTTTCACGCGGCCCGCTCGCTCAAGAGACGATCGTAGAGGGTGACGACCGAGTTGACGTAGCCGTCGACGCCGAACCGCGGAAGAACAAAGTCCCGGCCGGCCGCCGCGATTGACGCGGTCCGCGCGGGATCGCGAAAGACGTCGACGAGCGCGGTCGCCAGCGCGAGCGAGTTGCCGGCAGGCACGAGCCAGCCGGTCCGTCCGTCCGCGACGACTTCGGGAATGCCCGCGACTTCCGTCACGACCACCGGCACGTTCGCGCCCATCGCGAGGATCATCGACAGCGGCAGGCCTTCCCACAGCGAGGGCATGACGAACACGTCGATGGCCGCGAGCAGGTCGCCGAGATCGCGGCGCGCGCCCAGAAAGCGCACGCGCGAGGACAGGCCGAGGTCGTTCGCTTCGGCCTTGAGCGTCTCACGCAAATCCCCGTCGCCGACGACGAGCAACTGCAGATCCGCGAGCGCCGGCGTCGTCATCGCCTGAAGGAGAAAGCGATGGCCCTTCTGTTCGGTCAGCCGCGCGATGACACCGGCGACCTTCGCGTCCGGCTGCAGCCCGAGCGACGCGCGCACGTCCTTGCGCGACTTCGACGGCGTGATGCTCTTCCAGTCCACGGCGTTGTAGACCACGTCGATCTTGCCGGGATCGGCGTGGATCTGATCGACGTAGAAGTCGCGCACCGAATTCGCCGAGACAATCACGCGGTCGGTCTTCGACAGCAGCATGCGTTCGGCGAGGACGTGATGCCGGCGCTTTCGCTCGTAGATATTGACTTCGGTTCCGATCACGATCGGCACGTGCTCGAGAATCGCGGCGAGCCGGCCGTACAGGCTGGCCGTCAGCAGAAACGTATGCACGATCGCAGGCCTGGTCTCGCGAAGATAACGGCGGATCCCGGCGACGTCCCACGGATGCCTCAGTCCCGGCGTGAGCCCGAGTACGGCCACTGGTGTTCCCGTTTTTCGAATCTCCTCGCCGATCGGGCCCGCCTCGTTGATGCAGCAGACGACAGGCTCGAAGCGCGACGGCAGATGCTGCACGAGGTTCAGCACCATCTCTTCAGCACCGCCGACGGCGAAGGCGTGCGCCATGTAGCAGACACGGGTCTTCACTGCGCGACGTGGGCTCGATAGAACGCGACCGTGCGGCGCAGGCCCTCGTCGACGCCGACGGCCGGCGTCCACCCGAGATCCGCGCGGATGCGGGCGACATCCGCGACGAAATCGCCCGTCTCGATCTTTTCGGCGAGCGCGGGCCAGGGGACGAACTCGATTCGCCCGCCTCCCGCGGCAGCGACGATGGATTTCGCCATGTCGAGGAACGACGTCCCGACGCCGGTGCCGACGTTGTAAATCCGGCCTGCGGAGGCCCTTGAGCCGAGGAGCATCAAGGCGTCGACCGCATCATCTATATATAGGTAATCGCGGCGCTGCCCCCCGTCCCCGTAAATGGGCAGCGATTCGCCCGCAAGTGCCAGGTGAATCAGCCGGTTGACGACGCCATACGCTGTGCGGGAACGCGGCTGCCCCGGGCCGTAGGGATTGGTGATGCGGGCGACCGCGTAGGAGATCCCGTAGAGGCGTTCGTACAACTTCAGATACTGCTCCGCCAGCAGCTTATGGACGGCGTGGACGCACAGCGGATCCGTGTCGTGCGTTTCCGGAACCGGCGCCGATCCGACATGGCCGTACTCGAGACGCGATCCCGTGAACACCAGGCGCGCCTTCGGATTTTCACGGCGAACCGCTTCGACGAGCGTCAGCATCCCGCGCGCGTTGACGTCCAGGTCGTCCCACGGCTCTTCCATGCTGCGGACGGCGCCCGACTGTCCCGCGAGGTTGAAGATCACGTCCTGGCCGCGGACGCTCGCGTCCATCTGCCCGCGGTCCCGCACGTCGCCTTCGAGCACGCGGATGCCCCGCGCCTCGAGATCGATCGCCGTCTCCGGATGCTTCTGCCTCGACGGCGTGACGATCGTGACCTTCGCGCCGGCATCGGCGAGCGCGCCTGACAGACGTCCGCCGATGAAGCCCAGACCGCCGACCACAAGCACCGCGCGGCTCCGGTAGCTCATCCCGCCCGTCCTGCCCATCCTGCCTCTCCTGCCTTCACGGCCACGCACAGGCAATGTAGGTGCGCTTCGGATTCGAGCCTCGTCATCGATTCGATCGTGAACCCGTCTGCGAGACGCTCGACGATCAGCAGTTCGTCCGCGTACTGACCGCCGGCGGTCAGCCTGTCGTGCAGCCAGTGACGGACAGGACCCGGAGAAAACGGCAGCATCGCGTGGCCGATCGCGCGGCCCGCGGTCTTCGGAATCGACGCCGAGTCTGGATGCACGGTGGTAAACGCAAACCGTCCGCCCGGACGCAGCCAGCCGCGGACGTTGGCGACGATGCGCGCATCGAGCGGCGTGTGCTCGGCGAGGACGCCGATGGAATACACGAGGTCGAAGCTTCCGGCCGGAAACTGCGCGGTGAGCGCGTCTCCTTCGACGAGCTGCACGGTCTTCGCGGTGATCTTCTCGGCGGCGATGGGATTCGCGGCTTCGGCGAGCATCGCGGCCGAAGCGTCCAGGCCGACGAGCGTGTTCACGTTCCGCAGCGCGGCGAAGTACCGGCCCGTGCCGCATCCGAGGTCGAGCACATCGACCGCATTCCTGAAGCGGCCGCAGACCTCGTCGAGCCAGCCGCAGAATGCCCGGTACGCCTCGACGTGACCGAGCTCCTCGTCGTGCTGGCGGTACCGGCGCGCGTAGTCCGCTTCGTAGAGGTCCGCGGCCTTGCGGCCCCATTCGCTGACGGACTGGCTCACGCGAACAGTTCCTCCGCGGCGACGAACCTCACGTCGCGATCGCGAGAGACATAGTCCAGAAATTTCAGCAGCACGCTCTTCATCGCGGCGTCCACTTCCCAGTAGTGCGTCGCGAGGCAGAAGTCGCCGCCGGCGCTTCTCGCTTCGTCGAACGCCTTCGTCAGCTCGTCGACGGTCGTGCCGGGAATGAGGCTATGGCAGCCGAACTCCGCGTGATCCGCGTAGCGAAGCACGAACGGGTAGATCAGGCGGTCGCTCTTCGTCCGGCCGCTGCTCCGTCGAAACTGGCGGATGCGAAGCCAGTTGGCCGGGGTCGTGTAGTCCCAGGGACGCATCGACGGCCGGAACGAGAGAAACGATCCGAGGATGTTCAGGCCTGCCGCGCCGACGGCGGCGAGACCGCGTTTCGACATCGCGTTGTGCGGCGGGACGAAGATTGAGATCGTGCTCGCCGGCAGGGTGCCGAGCGTCTCGCGCAGATACCGAAGGCCGTCGGCGACACGGCGCTCGGGATCGGGCGCGGACTGAAACTCGAAGCCGTCCGCGTAGTCCTGATGCGTGTAGCCATGGAGCGCGATGGTCGCGCGCTTCTTCGCCAGCAGCGACTTCAGCAAGCCCATCAGCGCGCCGTTGCGCTCGAGCGCGAACGCTTCGCCGTCATGCCAGTGCTGACGCGGAATCCCAACGCGCTCGTAGCCGATTGCGAACGGCACCGTCGCGAGACACACGGGGACGCGGTCCCACACGTCGTGATACACGCGCTCGAGATCCGCGGGATCCGTGAAGTAACACGTGTCGTCGTCTCTGATCGCGAACTTCATGACCGCGGCCCTGAAAGAGCCGCTCTACGCTGCACGCGCCGCCATCGCGCGCTCGTACGCGGCGAGCAACTGTTCAGCGCTCGTGCGCCAGGAAAACTTCTTCGTGGCACGCTCACGATTGAACCCGCCCGCCTGCCGCCGCCCCGCCTCGTCGTTGAGCAGCGCCAGAATTTCGGTCCCCATCGCCGCGGCGTCGCCTTTCGGCACCAGCGCTCCGCCGGCCGGCGCCTCGACGAAATCGGCGACTCCGCCGACGTCGGTGCCGACGACCGGCAGTCCCGTCGCCATCGCTTCGAGGACGACGTTGGGCGAGTTGTCGAAGTCGGAGGACAGCACGAACACGTCGGCCGCGCGGTACCAGGGCGGAAGATCGGGCTGATCGACGTAGCCGGCGAAATTGAGCACGCGCTCGAGCCCGAGCGCGGCCGCCTGCTGCCGCAGCGTCTGTTCGAGCGGGCCCTCGCCCACGATGATCCCGCGCGCGTCCGGACGCGCCCGATGCACGACGGCCATCGCGTCGACGAACAGCGCAACGTTCTTGATCGGCACGAGCCGGCTGACGCACAGAACGACCGGCGCGTCGCCGACGCGGGCTTCGACGCGCGCATTCGCCCCGCCGGGAGAGAACGAGGTCGAGTCGACGCCCTTGGTGATGTTCTCCACCGGACGCCCGAGGATGGCCGGCAGCCTGCGCGCGCCCCAGCCGTCGGAGAGCAGCACGTCCGCCTTCTGCAGATCCGGGATGTAGCGCGAGTGCGGCTGCCCCGGCAGGTTGATCGCGACAGGCACGTCGATCGTCTTCAGCCGCGCCGCCTGATGCAGCGCGTGCGCGTGGACGATGTCGGGCTTTCTCCGCGCCGACGCCGACTCGCCGGCGATGTGCTGCCACGCGAGCTTGCAGAACCATTCCTCGTCGGTGTGCAGCATGGCGACGCCGATCCGTCCGAGGCCGCGCTTCCCCTGTGTCTTGTAGACGAGATCGCGCATGTAGGGCGACTTGATCACCGTCGTGTCGCGGCAGCCGACGTCGGTGACCGGATATCGCATCGACCCGAAGAGCGGTCCGCCCGTGACGACTTCGACGTCGACGCCCATCGCGGTCAGCTCGCGCATCCACGCCATGTGGCGGGTCTCACCGCCGCCGCGCATCATGGCCAGGCATCGCAGCAGCATGACTACGCGCATTGCGTCTGATGCATCCGGGACCGGCCGTCGACGTGCTGCCGGGCCCAGAGTTCCAGCGACACAAGCGCCCAGATCCGCTTCGCGTGATCGCGCGATCCGTCCTCGTGCTGCCTCAGCAGCGCGCGCACTTCACCGGTGTTCGTCCAGCCGCGCTGCGCCGTGTGCGGATCGAGCAGGATGTCTCTCGCCCAGCCGATCATCTGCTCCTGAAACCAGCGCCGGAGCGGCACGCCGAACCCGCGCTTCGGCCGCGACAGCACCGGTTCAGGCACCCACGGGCGGATCACGTCGCGGAACAGCCGCTTCGTCGTCTGGGCGTCGCCGTGTCGAGACGACGACTGCGTCGCCGCCAGCTCGATCACCTTGTGATCGAGCAGCGGGCAG
>DATNBT010000007.1:0-8024 GCA_035571855.1 Vicinamibacterales bacterium | reverse complement strand
GTTCGACTTGTAGAGCGACTCGCCGTGTTTGAGGACGTCCGGCGTGGAGGCGAGAGGGTTCTTCTCGGTGTTGGCGCCGTCGGGGATGGTCCAGGTGCCCTGCGCGATGAGCACGGCTCCGAAAAGCACGCTCGCCACCACAGTGGACACAGAGGACACGGAGGATCTCTTTTTCTTTTTCTGAATCATGTCCTCTGTGTCCTCCGTGGCATCCGTGGTGGAGAGCTACTGCTTCACCAGCTGCCCGCGCATCACCCCGCCCGGGTTCAGCGTCGTGTGGACGTTGAAATAGAAACCGGCCGGGTTGTCGAGGATCGACTGCGCGGTTGCCGCCGGCACCGAGATGCTGTTGCGCGTGAAGCTGCCGGCGCCGTTGGTCAGGACCACTTCGCCGGGCACCGTCGTCGTGTTCACCAGCACCGGGCCGGCGACGCCGGTGGCGCCGCTGTGAATGTGCGCGATGTTGACGACCGCGGTCGACGGGAAGTTCTGCATGTTGACCTGGAAGTTCACGACCGAGTTCGTGATCGTGTTGCTCGCATCGCGCGTGATGATGAAGTCGATCGTCGCCGTGCCGCTGCCGGTCGACTCCGCGTTGGTGATCGGCGGCGTTTCGTTCGCGGGAGAGAGCGCGGCCGTGAAGCGGGTCGTGGTCGAGCCGCCGGGAGTCGAGGGAGACGAGGTCGTCGAGCTCGAGCTCGAACAGCCCGTCGCGAGGAGTACGCCGAACAGGGCGATGGCGAGACGTTTCATCTGCGGTGGTGCTCCTTTGATTAGAAGAACTTGCGTGTGAGGTTGAAGCCGAGGAACAGAGAATCGGGCAGGCCGCCCGCGCCGGTCTGCGCGAACGTCGACAGCTCGCTGTTCGAGAAATTCAGCTGGAAGACGTGCGCGCCCGCGCGCTTCTCGATCGCGAAGCCGTACTCGGCCGTGTTCTGCGCGAGACCCGCGACCCGCGGCGAGACTTCGGCGGAGATGTAGACGGTCGGCCGGATGCGCACGCGGCCGCCCAGTCCCACGTAAAACGTGTTGTCTTTGACTCCCCCGGGCTGGGCGGCGACGAGCGGCGTGACGTTGTGCACGAACATCGGCACGACGTACACCGCGGCGACGTCGTCGATCTGGCGTGAGATGGTCGCGCCGACCGACTGCGCGTAGCGGTCGCGGAAGTTGTTGCCGCCTTCGACCGACAGCAGTCCCGACACCGATACGGGCGTCGACGCGGTCTGATGGACGGCGTCCCATTTGCCGTAGAACTGGATCGTCTTGTCGTAGCTCTCGCGGTACACCGCGAGCTCCACGTGCCGCACCGGCGCGAAGCGGTACTCGAAGCCGATCGTCGCGCCCTGATCGATGCCGAAGAGATCGCTGAACTGATCGCCGACATCGCCGCGGCGGAGGTTGCCGTTGAAGCGATGCGTGAGCTCGAAGTTGCCCTTGAACTTCGGCAGCCGCAGTGTGGTCGGCAGGTTGATGACGCGGTAGTCGGGTTCGGCCGGCTGCAGCGCCGCGTCATCGTCGGCAGCCTGGGCGAAGAGGTGGGGAACGCGGGCGAACAGCAGTGCACAGACCAGAACGAACGTTTTCAGAAGACGTGTGATCACGGGGCGGGCAGATAGCAAGCGCGGGACCAGCGGAATCCGCGCGATTTGCTGAGTGATCCGCGCTGATTTCGTCCGATCCGTTACGCGTAAGGTAAAGGCTTACGAAGCGCGTCTGCTAGCGTCTGGTCACGGATTCGATCAGCAGCGGGCGCGTGCGATCGTAGTTGCCGACGGAAAACGCCACGTCGGCGCCGAACGGCACGAACCGGACCGGCACGTCGACGCGGCGGCCGTTGAGTTCCTGATAGGCGGACGGCCGGGTCGCGACGGCTCGCGTCCCGTCGGCGTCGATCGTCAGGCTGCCCGAATCGTTCAGCTCGATGCTCACCGCGCCGTTGTAACGGATGTGGATGGCGCGCGGATCCGCGAGCGGAGCGACGTCGAACGAATACTTGAGGCCGTTCTCGGCCGGGCTGACGCGCGCGTCGATGCCGCGCCACACCGCCGGGTACCGGACGTCGCTGATCGTCTCGGTCGCCGTCGCGTGCCTGAGCACCGCGATGTGGCCGCCGCTCCATTCGCCGTCGATCTCCCGCTGAGCGCCCTCGACGAAGGTGAGCCACATCGGCCGCGGGATCTCCGTGCGTGCGGCGAAGACCGGCGCGTGGGCCGACATCAGCGCGGCGGCGAGCGTGGAGAGAAGGAAGCGCGTGCGCATCGCGCTGAAGACGAAGCACACTTCGTACCGATCGGATGCGCCGCGGCTTTCGGGAATTTACGGGCGATCGCCGAGCGCGTGAGCAATCCGCGCATGTCGCAAGTACCGTGCGTGCTCCAGTGCGGTGCGACCCTGAGCGTTGCGAATCCTCCGATCGGCGCCCGCGGCGAGCAGCGCGTCGAGCGTGGCGGTGTCGCCGAAGTCGATCGTCGCGGCGTACATGAGCGGCGTATAGCCGTGCTGATCGACGGCGTCGATGTCGACGCCCGCCCGCGCGAGCTCAGGAACGACCTGGGCACGATTCGTGATCGTCGCCCAGTGCAGAAGATTCACGCCGGAGCTCTCGACGAGGTCGACCTTCGCGCCGGCTCTTGCGAGCGCGCGCAC
Source organism: Vicinamibacterales bacterium (assembly GCA_035571855.1). Taxonomy (GTDB): domain Bacteria; phylum Acidobacteriota; class Vicinamibacteria; order Vicinamibacterales; family CAVVIG01; genus DATNBT01. The sequence continues at coordinate 5,375 of DATNBT010000007.1, read as the reverse complement.
GACGTCGGGATGTCCGAAGGTAATCGCTTCGGCAATCGGCGAATCGCCGCCGGCGTTCGGCCGGGGATTCGGCTTCGCGCCGCGCGAGAGCAGCAGCTCGACGGCTTCCAGATTGCCGGACATCGCCGCGAACAGCAGAGGCGAGCGCCTGACCTTCACCGTGTCCGGCGGCTCCGCGTCGGCGCCGGCGTCGAGCAGCGCCTTCATGGCCGCCGCGCTTCCGCCGTATGACGCGGCAACCGTGAGCGCGTCGTAGCCCGACGTCGCGCGGTATTTCGGATTCGCGCCGCGGCTGAGCAGCAGCGAGACCTTCTCGACGTCGGGCGCGGCCATCATGAGCAGGGAGACATCCGCTTGCGTGGCGTCTGGACTCAGCCCGCCGTCGAGCAGCGCGCGCACCTCGGACGCCGTGCCCGTGACAGCCGTCGTGCCCCAGACGACGTAGCCGTTTCGGCCGTAATCATCGAACGCAGGAAGGTCGCCCTTCTTCGGCAGCGACGCGAGGAGCGCCATCGTCGCCCAGCTGCTCGCGGCGTACGAGATGTACTCGTCCTTCTTGTAGGGAAAGCCGGTCGTGAAGTACGGAGGGCTGACCTCCGCGGGGGAGAGCATGCGCGTTCGCACGTGCCACGTTCCGTCGGCGGCCTGAGTCCGCAGCAGGAACGAGATGCCGCGTCGCCAGGCCGCATTGTCAGCGGCGCCGGCTTCGTAGAGCGCGTACAGCGCCTCGCCCGTCGAGTACGCGTCTGCCGGATAGTCCGGCAGCTGTGCCCACGCGCCGGTCGTCCGCTGAAGTTGCCGCAGTTGTTGTGCGGCGGCCGCGATGTCCTCGCGCGGGGCGTCGGCCCACACAAGCCCGAGGACTTTGAACGTCGCATCTTCGGTGGACGCCGGCGGCGTGCTGTTCAGCCATCCGATGGCGTCGCCGACGACGCGCTCGCGATACGCGCGCATGTCGTCCGGGAGGTACGCGCGGATCGCGCGGATCGCCGTCGCCGTCGACGTGAACAGGCTGCTCGAGTGCGGCGGCCGGAAGTCCGACGTCGTCCAATGGCCGTCGCGCTGCCAGCTCGCGATGCGCTTCGCCACGATCCCGTTCGCGAACGACGCGTCGCGAAGGCCCGATACCTGGGCGGCGATCAGTAGCCAGCTGTCGTTTGGTGTGGGATCGCCGACCGCGACGCCCTGAATGGCGTCGCCGATGGCTTTCGGACCGGTCAGCTCGCGAAACGTCTTCTTCTCGATCTCATTCAACGTGACGCGGTTGACGGCGAAGCCGCGCGAGGCCGCCAGCCGCAGCGTGAGGATCGGCAGGATGTTGTGGTGGCACGAGACGCAGCTGCGCTGCGACACGAACGACTTCGCCGATCGCTCGAGCGCCGGCAGCGCGCGAACGATCGCGGCTCGGGCCGTGGGCGCCGCTGATCGGGTCGTCGCTGGTCGCGTCGGTGTCGATGGTAGCGTCGGCGTCGATGGTAGTGTCCGGCTTAAGCCGGACCCTGCCTGCGTCTGCGCGATCAGCAGCAAAGCCGTCAACATCTCGCGGATTAGTATCCTTTAAAATGCATCGTATGAAGGTGCTCGTTGCTCTTGTTCTGTCCGCGTCGATGGCAGCGGTCGCGGCCGCGCAGGCTCCGAAGAATTACACGCCGCCGAGGACGGCGTGGGGCGACCCTGACCTCCAGGGCCTCTGGCCGGGCACCGCGATGGTCGGCGTGCCGTTCGAGCGGCCCGCGCAGTTCGGCAATCGTCTCTATCTCACCGAACAGGAATTCAAGCAGCGCCAGAAGGACGCCGAGAAGCTCGAAGCGCTGGACAACGAATCGTTCAGCGTCGACAACGTGAAGCCCGAGATCCAGGCGCTCGGCGACGTCGGCGACGGCACGTCGCCGCCGCCGTTCTGGCTCGAACGCGGTGAGCCGTCCCGGCAGTCGTCGCTGATTGTCGATCCTCCGGACGGCCGGCTGCCGCCGATGACGCCGGGCGGCCAGCGGCGTGTCGCGGCGACGAAGAACACCTATCTCCAGCACACCGGCTTCAATGCCGCGTCCGAACTCGGGCCCTACGATCGCTGCATCTCACGCGGCGTGCTCGGATCGATGTTTCCGGTCGTCTACAACAACGGCAATCAGATCATGCAGACGCCCGGCTACGTCGTCCTGCGGAACGAGATGATTCACGAGACGCGCGTCATTCCGCTCGACAACCGTCCCGCGCTGTCGCCGAGGCTGCGGTCCTACATGGGCGACTCGCACGGGCACTTCGAGGGCGGCACGCTCGTCGTCCGTACGGCGGACTTCAACGGCGAGACGGGCGCGACGGCGAACGGCAACATGCTGATCATGAGCGACGCGCTCGAGCTGGTGGAGACGTTCACGCGGACAGGCCCCGACACGATGCAGTACGAGGTGACGGTGAACGATCCGAAGACGTGGACGAAGCCCTGGACCGCGTCGTTTCCGCTGCGCCGTGAGCCGGACTACAAGATCTTCGAATACGCGTGCCACGAGGGCAACCACGCGATGTCGAACGTGCTCTTGGCGTCGCGTTCCGACGACAGGAACCAGACGGGCCTCAGGGCCCGTACTACTTCTTCTCCTCCGACCGCGCGCCGCTGAGGATGTCGCGAAGGCCGTAGTTCCCTTCGTGACACGCGTACTCGAAGATCGGCGACGAGTCGTCGCGCGTCAGCGTCATCGCGAACGTCCACGGCCGCGTCCAGACATCCGGATCGGCGATCGTCACTTCCCAGTTCAATTTGCCCGGCGCGATCGGCGTGAACCGCTCGGTGATCTTTTCCAGTTCCGAGTTGTAGCGGTTGTTGTAGCCGAAGTGCGTCCGGCCGGTGAAGTTCGTCGTCTCGACGACGAGCGTGTCGCCGTCGAAGCGGCCGCGTGCGTCGCCCATCAGCAGGCGAATCGCCTTGCCGGCGTGCGGACGTCCGTCGAGCGGAATGATCCGCGTCTCATGGATCATCTCGTACTGAATCGCCACCGTGTCCGCCGTCTGGACGATGCGGTACGCGTTGCCGTAGATCGCCGGCATCATCGATCCCGGGAGCCCGCGCGTGATGCAGCGGTCGTACATGCTGCGGTCGGCCGGCGAGTCGGCGCGGCCCTCGCCGTTGCGTGCGTCGTTGAGGAGCGCGATGGCCGCTTCGTGTCGCTGCGCCTGCGGCGTCATCGCCGGCAGATGTCCGTCAGGTGGATCGACGATGAACCAGGGACGGCTGCCCCTGGCCTGCAGATGGTCGTACCAATGCGTCGGGCCGGCGCCGGTTTCAGCGCCGCCGATGCCGCCGGCGAACTGCGCCGCCGCGGTCGCGCGCTGTTTCGCCAGCTGCGCCAGGTCGGCCTCGCTGAACGCGCTCGCGTCCTTTCCGTCGAGCTCCGCGGGACGTTCGAGCGGCGTGTTCGCCTCATCCTTATTCGTATAGTCGCCGTGGATGTCGGGCGCGCCCCAGGACGTCCTCGGCGCGCGATACGCCGGTTTTTTCGTCTGCGCGGCGATGTGCACGGCCAGCGCGGCGCATATGGCGCATATAAGGGCGGTATAGGTCAGGCGCATGCGCCCATTGTAGGCCTCCACGCCTTCGCTTTGGCCGGGGCGGGCGTTAGAATGTGCCGTGAAGGAGCATCCATGAAGGCACGAGTTGCCGTCCTCTGCGCGCTGGCCGCGCCGATGACCATTGCCGCTGTCGTCTCGCTGCAGGCGCAGAACGCGCCGGCGAAGCCGGCGGCGTCGAAGGCCTATGCCGCGAAGCTGCCGTGGGGCGATCCCGATCTGCAGGGCGTGTGGGATTACAAGACGATCACGCCGCTCGAGCGGCCCGCGCAGTACGGCGACCGGCAGTTCCTGACGTCGGACGAAATCGCGAAACTCGAGGGCAATGCTGAAAAGCGCATGACTACGCCGCCCGACAAGGACACGCCGGTCAACCTCGTCCACGCGCCGTACATCACCGACCCGGGCACGAAGGTCGACGAAGACCACCGCACGTCGCTCATCGTCGATCCGCCGGATGGCCGCATTCCGCCGCTGACCGCCGAGGCGCAGGCACGGGTCGCGTCGCGCCGCACCGGCGGACGTGACGGCGGGACCGACGGACCTGAGGTCCGCAGTTCGCTCGAGCGCTGCATCACGTGGGGCTTCCCGACGGCGATTCTTCCCGGTCTCTACAACAACAACATCCGCATCGCGCAGGGCCCGGGCTACGTGACGATCACGCACGAGATGGTGCACGACACGCGCATCATCCCGCTCGACGGACGTCCCGCGCTGTCGCCGAAGATCCATCAGTGGTTCGGCGACGCGCGCGGACACTGGGAAGGCAGCACGCTCGTCGTCGAGTCGCAGAACTTCAGCGACAAGACGAACTATCGCGGATCGGGCGCGACGCTGCACACGATCGAGCGCTTCACCCGGACCGGGAAGAACAGCATCGAGTACACGCTCAAGGTGGACGATCCGCACACGTGGACGAAGCCGTGGACCGTCGAAGAGCACATGCGCACGAGCGAGGGCGACCTCTACGAGTACGCGTGCCACGAAGGCAACTACGGCCTGCACAACATCCTCGAAGAAGCGCGAGACGCGGAGAAGGCGGCGGCGAAGTCCGCGAAGTCAGGAGTCACGGAATAATGAGCAGGATCTTTTTCGCCGCGTGCGCGGCGGCGGCCATCGTCGCCGGCGGCGCGGGCGTCGCGTCGGCGCATCACTCGTTCGCCGCGGAGTTCGACGCCAACGCGCCGGTGGTGCTCAAGGGCACGATCACCAAGATGGAGTGGATCAACCCGCACTCGTGGATCCACATGGACGTCAAGAACCCCGACGGCACCGTCACCGAGTGGATGATCGAAGGCGGCACGCCGAACACGCTCTTCCGCCGCGGCTTCACGCGCGAAGCGGTGAAGGCCGGCATGGAGATCACCGTCGAGGGCTATCGCGCGAAAGGCGGCGCGAACCGCGCCAACGGCCGCGATCTGATTCTCAAGGACGGCAAGCGGCTGTTCATGGGGTCGTCGGGCACGGGCGCGCCGATTGACGGCAAGGACGCGTCCGAAAAGTAAGTGATTCGCATTCTGGCCGGCGAGGCCGTCGTCCTCGCCGCGCTGGCGCTCGTCGCCGCCGATCTGTCCGCGCACAAGCGCGTCGAGAACGTCGGCGGCCTCAACATCCGCGGCTATCGCGGCCCCGTCGCTCACCAGCGCCAACCGAACGAGCTCCGTGTCGTCTTTGCCGGCGGCACGCGCGCGTTCGGCTGGGGCGAACCGCCCGGCAGCACGATTCCCGCGTCGGTCCGCTTCGAGCTGTCGCGCGTGCTCGACGTCCCCGGCAAGCCTGCGCGGCAGATCGTCGCCGTCAATCTCGGAACA
>DATNBT010000006.1:0-6765 GCA_035571855.1 Vicinamibacterales bacterium | reverse complement strand
GCGCTGGGCTGGTCGCTGTTCTCCTTTAATATAGGCGTCGAAATCGGGCAGCTCTTGGTCGTCGTGCTGGTCGCGACGGCCTTTACCATGCTCCGCGAGCGGAGCGAGTGGTCCCGGCGGCATCTGGCGTTCGCGGGCTCGATCGTCGTGATTGCCGCGGGGGCGTTCTGGTTCGTCCAACGGGTCTTTTTTCCGGGGGGATTGTCATGAAGCGCGTGGCATTGCTTGCGGGTCTGATTGCAATCGGCGGGCTGTCGATCGGCGCAGCCGGACTTCAACAGGGGCGCGGTGAAGGACGCGGGCGGGGCCGCGGGCCGCAGGCGCCCCCGGTGCTGCAGATTGAGAAAGTCAAAGACAACCTGTACGAGATCACCGGCGGCGGCGCCGGCAACAGCGGCGTGTTCGTCACCGACAAGGGCGTGGTGCTGGTCGACACCAAGCTTCCGGGGTCGGGCCAGGCGATCATGGACAAGATCAAGAGCGTCACCGACAAGCCGGTCGTCGAGATCATCAACACGCACACCCACCCCGATCACACGGGGAGCAACGAGTACTGGCATCCGTCGATCGAGATCGTGGCCCACGCCAACACGAAGGCGAACATGGAGAAGATGGACGCCTTCAAGGGCGACAAGGCGGCCTACCTGCCGAAGCACACGTTCACCGATCAGATGATCATCGGGAGCGGCAACGAGGAGATCGACCTCTATTACTTCGGCCGGGCGCACACCAACGGCGACGCGTGGGTCGTCTTCAAGGCCGATCGCGTCATGCACTCCGGCGACGCGTTCGCCTCCCTGGGCGCTCCGCTCATCGACGCGAACAACGGCGGCAGCGCCGTCGACTACGGCAAGACCCTCGAAAAGGCGTCGAAAGAAATCAGGAACGTCGACTCGATCATCACGGGCCACGCGAACAAGCTGATGACGATGGCGGACCTGAAGCTGTACGCGGACTACAACAACGACTTCCTCGAGTGGGTGAAGAAGGAAATCAAGGCGGGCAAGACGTCCGATCAGGCGACGATGGAATACAAGGTGCCCGAGCGGTTCGCCGCCAAGGGCGTCACGGCGTCGACGGGCGGTCTGTTCGGCGGCATCAAGGGCAACATCGAAACCGCCTACAAGGAGCTGAAGAAATGACGCGGACGATCCTGCTCGGCGCGCTGATCGCCGTCGGCGGGCTGTCGCTCGCGGTGTCGGGCCAGGCGCCCGGGCCGTCGGCGAAGGCCGTCGACGCGATGAAGATCCAGAAGGTCAAGGAGAACCTGTACGTGATCGGCGGCTCCGGCGCGGAAGACGAGTCGGCCTTCAGCGGCGGCAACGTCGCCGTCTTCGTCACCGACGGCGGCGTCACCATCGTCGACGCGAAGCTGCCGGGCTTCGGACCGACGATCGTCGAGCGGGTGAAGAGCGTGACGAACAAGCCGATCACGCGCATCATCAACACGCACACGCATAACGATCACACCGGCAGCAACGAGTACTTCGGCGCCAGCATCGAGAACATCGTCCAGGAGAACACGAAGGCCAACATGGCGAGGATGGACGAGTTCAAAGGCGCGAAGGCGCAGTTCCTGCCGAAGAAGACGTACAAGGACACGCTGAAAGTCGGCGCCGGCAAGGACGAAATCGATCTGTACTACTTCGGCCGCGCACACACCAACGGCGACACCTTCGTCGTCTTCCCCGCGCTGCGGACGATGCACGTCGGCGATGTGTTTGCGTGGAAGGCGCTGCCGTACGTCGACACGGCCAACGGCGGCAGCGTGATCGAGGGACCGAAGACGATCGCGAAGGCGCTGGCGACCGTGAAGAACGTCGACACGATCATCAACGGCCACATCCCGATCTCGACGCCGAAGGACCTGCAGGAGTATCAGCAGTTCCTGGCGGACTTCGCGGCGTTTGCGGAGAAGGAAGTCAAAGCCGGAAAGACGTCCGCCCAGGCCGCGGATGAATACAAGCTCGATCCGAAGTACAAGGGCTACAAGCTCAGCGTCAATCCGGCTTTCGGCGGCGCCAGAACGAACATGGACATCGCCTACAAGGAGCTCGGCAAGTAGTAGCGTCCGCGTCGAGGCGGACGTTCTACTGACGCCCGCTGCGGCCGCGGCCTTCGCCGACACCGACGCCGCGGCCATTCGGTCCACCAGGCACGATCGTGAAATCCGCCGGCACCTGAAACAGGGAGGCCGGCGGATCTCCCCGCTTCACGTTCACCAGCTTGTACGTCGACGTCCCCGTCCGCGGATCGTTGCTCTCCGACAGCACCAGCACCTTCAACTCCGGCGACGTCCACTGATCGGACGTGACGACGATCGGCCGTTCGTTGCCGATCGTGCCGGCGGGAATCGTCGTCGTGCGACGGATGCCTTCCACACGCAGGCCCTCGATGACCTTCGGCGCCAGCTTCTCTTCGGCAGACGTCTCCGAGTTCTGCCCGGAGAGCACAAACACCCCGTTGCCCCCGCGGGCGATGAACGACGACAGCTGGCCGTTGATCAGGATGTTGAGCGCGTCGACCTCGCCGTTGCGGTTGACCGTGCCGCTGAACACACGCGGCATCGCGGTGGCGTCGCGCGCGGTGCGCGCGTCCGGATCGAGCGTGTAGAAGTGCCCGGACACCGGATCGCTGATCGAGATCTCCGAGCGCACCTGGCGGTCGACTTCTCGCCGCGTCCGGCCCTCGCTGTCGCGGTACACGCGTGACGTCGTGCGATTGACGATGCGGTTGCCGTCCGCGAGGGTCTGCACGCTTTCGTTCACGACCTCCGCCGAGTACGGCGCGCCTTTCACGATGTCGGACTCGACGTTCACCCGCATGAAGCCGCCGGTCGGAGCCGGCAGCTGAAGGGTTCGCTGGGCGTGCGCGGACGACGAGACCGTGAGAACGGCGAGAACGATCATCACCTTACGCATGGATCTGCTCCTCTTCTTACTGCACGAGCCGCGCGGCGCGCGCAAGACCGTCCTGACCGATCAGGACCTCCGCGCGCACGACACCGGCGGCTGATGGAATGTCGACTTGAATCACCTGTCCGTGTTCGAACTCCGGCAGCGCTTCGACGCCGGGGAGGACGATGAAGTCCCTCGCGTTCGCGGCGGCCGCCGGCGCTGTTGCGGCTTGAGGCGCGCGCGCGGGCGGTTCGCTTTTCCATGACACCGACAGGCCGGCGACGATCAGCACGCTCGCGGCCAGCGACAGCTCCACCGCGAGCTTGATCCGCGACGCGGACGGCCGCGGCGCGTCGAACGCCGACAACACCTTCTGCAGCCGGATGTCGTCGCCGGCGGGGATCGGCGTGTCGCCGGCGAGGCGCCGCAGCGCCCGCGACATCGCGCGCTGGTGTTCGAACATCGCCGCGCACGCCGCGCACGACGCGAGATGATCGACGACCGCCCTCTGCCCCGGCGGATCGAGCGCGAGGCCGCGGGCATGGTCGATGATGTCGGGCGTGAGCTGACGGCAGGTCATGGAATGGTCCTCGTAACGGGCACCGGACACGCACGTTCGGTGCGCTCCGGACAGAGCCGGCGCGCCAGCAGCGCGCGTCCGCGATGCAGACGCGACCTGATCGTGCCGATCGCGCAGCCGAGCGCGGCCGCCGCGTCCGCGTAGCTCTGCTCCTGCAGGTCGCAGAGCACGACGGCTTCGCGGTACCGGACCGGCAGCGAGACGACGGCGCGGTTCAGCGCGTCGAGATGACGCCGGCGGTCGATGTCGCCGACCGGATCGACGTCGACGGTGAACGCGCGATCGCCGCTCTCTTCGTCGATCGGCGACATCACCCGCTTCGCCCGCGCGCGCCGCACGTGGTTGCGCGCGATGCCGAAGAGCCAGAGCTTCGCGTCCGTCTCGCCCGGCCGGTACCGCGGCGCGCTGTCGATGACGGCGACGAACACTTCGTGGACGATGTCTTCGGCGAGCGGAAGCGAGCCGCACATATGCGCGGCGAACCTGGCGATGGCGGTGTGATGACGGCGGTAGAGATCCGCGAAGGCGTCGCGATCGCCTTTCGCGATTCGGGCGATCAGCAGGTCGTCCGGCAGGTGGTCGGTGCCCACATCCTCTATTCAGCCGGCCGCGGAAAAGGTTCCGGCACGCGTGTTACGGCTGGAATTTCTTCGCGTCGATGCGGGCATTCACGCGGAAACGGTCGAACGTGGTTTCCTCGACGGTGTCCGCGCCGGATGCCCGGCGGATCCGGAAGGGCCACTTCATGCCGTCCACGTCGCGGTACTCGGACAGGAACACGCGGTTTTCGCTGGGCTGCCCGGGCCAGGTGATCAGCACCGGCAGATGCGTCGCCCGATCGATGAACAGACGCAGCGCCGCGTTGCCCGGGCCCTTCGCGTCGAGCACATCCGCCCTGCCCTGCGGCGCCTCCGCCTGGCCGGCATACGTGAAGGTCAGGGGAAAACCGGAGAACGACGTGCCGAACATCGCGAGCATCAGGCGCGCGAAGTCCTGCTTCACCGTCTGCGCCTTCGTCTGAATCAGCGCGTCGCCGTTGAAGCCCTCGACCGACGGCCCGCTTTCCTGCGCGGGAATCTCGTTCTTCCGGACGTACTTGTCCGGCAGCTCGATATTGATCTCGAACTCGATCGGCACGAGGTTGTTGCCGCGCACCTGCTGCGTGCGTCCGCTCGCGACGATCGTCTTCACGGCGGAGAGCTTCTTCTCTCCACCGAGCGCGTCGCGGGTCGAGGCGAGGATCGCCGCGGGATCCGGAGGGGCGGACTGGGCGAGCAGCGCGAGCGCCGACAGGACGAGAGCGGCCGTCTTCATGATTCCCCTTAGACGCCCGGGACCCCGGGCCGGTTTACACCGACTGCGGGTGCGCGAGCCGCGGCATCAGCCGCAGCGCGTTGTCGCGCCCGATGGCTTTCAGGTCGCGCTCCTTGAACCCGTACTCCACGAGCCCTTTGACCGTGTTCGGTCCCGTCCGATACGGGTAGTCGGAGCCGTAGACGATCTGCGACACCGGCACGAACTTCGTCAGCGCGGCGAGCGGCACGGCGTTGTACGCCCACGCCGTGTCGTAGTAGAAGCGCGTGAGCTCGTGCATCACGCCGTTCGGCACGCGCGGCGCGAGGTTCTTGTTGATGACCGGCGCCTGAATGAGCCGCTCGGCGAGGAACGGCACGGTGCCGCCGCCGTGCGAGAAGATGAACCGCAGATCCGGACAGCGCGCAGCGGTGCCGCTGAAGACGATATCGGTGATCGTGCGCGAGGTGTCGGTGCCGTACTCGATCACGGTCGGCGCGACCTCGGGCAGCAGTCCGCGGCAGCAGTTCGCCAGCGTCGGGTGCGTATAGAGCACGGCCTTCCGCCGGTTGAGCTCGTCCATGATCGGCGCGAACGACGCGTGCCCGAGCCACTTGTCGCCGTAGCTGGTGAGCAGCCCGATGCCTTCGACCTTCAGCGTGTCGAGTGCGTATTCGATCTCTTTCAGGCTGCCATCGATGTCCTGCACCGGCAGCATCGCGAAGCAGCCGAAGCGGCCCGGATGATCGCGGCGCAGGTGCGCCATCCACTCGTTGCTCTCGCGCGCGAGACGCTTCGCGAGCTCGGGCTCGGCGAAGCTGACGGCCGGCGCCGTAATCGACGCGACGGCCGTGGACACGCCCGCCTGGTCCATATCCTCGAGCGTCTTCGCGACGGTCCAGCTGCGCTGATCGGGCGTCGCGAGGTTGCGCGACGCCAGCTCGGCGAGATACTTCGGCGGGGTGACGTGATGGTGGACGTCGATGCGGCCCGGGCGCCGAGCGGACTGCGCCGACAGCGGCACATCGGCGAAAAGCGCGCCGGCGCCGAGCATGCCGACGGATTTCAGGAAATCGCGGCGCGTATCCATAGTCGCCTCCAGTAGAATCCCGCGAGTGAGCGAACCGTTCGACGACGACCTCACGATCGCGGCCACCCGCGCGGTCACGCGCGGCGCCGGCGCCAGCCCGTCGACGCCGTCGACATCGTCGGCCGGGAGCTTCGCCCCCGGGGCGATTATCGCCGGGCGCTACCGGCTCGTGTCGCTGCTCGGCCGCGGCGGCATGGGCGAAGTCTACCGCGCCGACGATCTCACGCTCGACCAGCGCGTCGCGTTGAAGTTTCTCCCCGCCGGCGTCGCCGGCGACCCGGAACGCCTGGCGCAATTTCACGCCGAGCTGCGGATCGCCCGGCAAGTTTCGCACAAGAACGTCTGCCGTCTCTACGATCTCGGCGAGCACGAGGGCCGCCGGTTCCTCACGATGGAATACGTGGACGGCGAGGACCTGGCGACGCTGCTTCGGCGGATCGGCCGCCTGCCGCAGGACAAGGCCGTCGACATCGCGCGGCAGCTGTGCGCGGGCATCGCCGCGGCGCACGAGCGCGGCGTGCTCCACCGCGACCTGAAGCCGGCGAACGTGATGATCGACGGCGACGGCCACGTCCGGATCACCGACTTCGGGCTCGCCGCGATCGCCGGCAGCGTCGACAACATCCGATCGGGGACGCCGGCCTACATGGCGCCCGAGCAGCTCGCCGGACGCGAGGTCACGCAGCGCAGCGACATCTACTCGCTCGGCCTGGTGCTGTTCGAGCTGTTCACCGGCAAGCGCGTGTTCGAAGCAAGCTCGCTGCGCGATCTGATCGCGCTGCACGAATCGAGCGCGCCGGCGACGCCCTCGTCTGTGGTGCGCGATCTCGATCCGCTCGTCGAGCGCGCGATCCTGCGCTGCCTCGAGCGCGAGCCGGCGATGCGGCCGTCGTCTCCGCTGGCGG
>DATNBT010000005.1:0-2795 GCA_035571855.1 Vicinamibacterales bacterium | reverse complement strand
GAATGCCTCGTTGCTCGACGAAGCGACGGCGGCGGCTGAGGCGATGACGATGTTGCATCGCGTGAATGCGAGGGCGGGTGGGGCAGGGAGGGCTGGTGAGGCGGAGAGGTTCTTTGTCGCTGATTCCTGTTTCCCGCAGACGATCGATGTCCTGCGGACGCGCGCGGAGCCGCTCGGGATCGATCTGGTGGTCGGCGATCCCGCACGCGCGGAGTTCACGCCGGAGATGTTCGGCGCGCTGCTGCAGACACCCGACGAAGCCGGCGTCGTCCACGACTACGCGGCGTTCATCAAACGTGCGCATGACGCGGGCGTGCTGGTCGCCGTCGCGACGGACCTTCTCGCCTGCACCCTGCTGACCCCTCCGGGAGAAACCGGCGCGGACGTCGTCGTCGGCAGCGCGCAGCGGTTCGGCGTGCCGATGGGCTTCGGCGGCCCGCACGCGGCGTTCTTCGCGACGAGACAGGCGCACGTGCGGCAGATGCCCGGACGGCTGATCGGCGTCTCGGTCGACGCGCATGGCCGCCCGGCCTATCGCATGGCCCTGCAGACGCGCGAGCAGCACATCCGCCGCGAGAAGGCCACGTCGAACATCTGCACGGCCGAGGCGCTGCTCGCGAACATGGCCGGGTTCTATGCCACGTTCCACGGGCCGCACGGGCTCGTCGACATCGCGAGCCGCGTGCACGAGAGCGCCCGCGCACTCGCGGGCGGTCTGCTGTACATCGGCGTCTACCAGCTGAACGACGTCTTCTTCGACACGATTCGCGTCGAGGTGCCCGGCGGCCCGGAGACGATCGAGAAGATCCGGACGCAGGCGCTGGCGGCCGGGATGAACTTCCGCTATCGGGACGACGGGACGATCAACATCGCGATCGATGAGACGACCGAGCCGCAGGATCTCGATGCGATCGCACGCGTGTTCGCCGCGGCGCTCGGGACGAAGACGCCGCCGGTCGGCCCCGTCACGTATCAGTTCGAGCCGCCGTTCAAGCGAACGTCGCCGTTCCTCACGCATCCCGTCTTCAACACCCATTGTTCGGAGACGCAGATGATGCGTTATCTGCGCGGCCTCGAACGGAAAGACATCGGCCTGGACACGTCGATGATCCCGCTCGGCTCGTGCACGATGAAGCTGAACGCCGCGGTCGAGATGCTCCCGATCGAATGGCCTGAATGGAGCTGGATGCATCCGTTCGCACCGGCGGATCAGACGGAGGGCTATCGCCAGGTGCTGAGCGAGCTGTCAGCCGCGCTCGCGAAGATCACAGGGCTCGCGGCGGTGTCGCTGCAGCCGAACTCCGGCGCGCAGGGCGAGTTCGCCGGCCTCATGGTGATCCGCGCCTGGCATCACGCGCGCGGGCAGTCCGGGCGGAACGTCGTCCTGATTCCCGACTCCGCGCACGGCACGAACCCCGCGAGCTCGACGATGGCCGGGATGCAGGTGGTGGTCGTGAAGGGACGTCCGGACGGCAGCATCGACGTCGACGATCTCCGCGCGAAGGCCGTGCAGCATGACGATCGCCTCGCCGCGCTGATGGTGACGTATCCGTCCACGCACGGCGTGTTCGAGAGCGACATCCGGGAGATCTGCGCGATCGTCCACGAGCACGGCGGGCAGGTGTACATGGACGGCGCGAACATGAACGCGCAGGTCGGTCTGACGAGCCCGGGCAAGATCGGCGCGGACGTCGTGCACCTGAACCTGCACAAGACGTTCGGCATTCCGCACGGCGGCGGCGGGCCGGGCATGGGGCCGATTGCCGTCGCGGCGCATCTCGTCCCGCACCTTCATCATTACTCCGTGTCGGCGGCGCCGTGGGGCAGCGCGAGCATCCTGCTGATTTCGTACGGCTACATCCGGCTGCTGGGCGGGGCAGGACTGACCGAGGCGACCGGCTGCGCGATTCTGAATGCGAACTACATCAAGTCGCGGCTCGAGTCGCATTTTCCCGTGCTCTACACGAACCCGCGCGGCCGCGTCGCGCACGAGATGATTTTCGATCTGCGGCCGCTGAAGCAGCAGAGCGGGTCTGCAGGCATCGACGAGACCGACGTGGCGAAGCGATTGATGGACTACGGCTTCCACGCGCCGACGGTGTCGTTTCCCGTGGCGGGCACGCTGATGGTCGAACCGACGGAGAGCGAAGCGAAAGACGAGCTCGATCGGTTCTGCGACGCGATGATTGCCATCAGGAAGGAAATCCAGGACGTCGTCGACGGCAAGGCCGATCCGAAGGACAACGTCCTGAAGAACGCGCCGCACACGGCGTTCGAGATGGCGTCAGCCGAGTGGCGCCATCCCTATACGCGCGAGCAGGCGGTGTTTCCGCTCCCGTGGGTACGGGAGCGGAAATTCTGGCCGAGCGTGAGCCGGATCGACAACCCGTTCGGCGACCGCAATCTGTTCTGCACCTGCCCGCCGCCCGCCTGACTATCTGTTGTCGCAGGTCGTGCAGTTGACGTCGAACTCCGGGTCGTCTCCCGAGTCCCTGTCGTAGCGAATGCTGTACAGGTGCGTCGTGTAGTTGGGCACCAACGTCATGTCGTCGCTAACGGTGACGTTGATCTCGATGCTTGTGCCGTTCACCACGGCGCAGTACTGCTGCGGCATCCCCGGCGTCGTCGGCGTCACCGGCGGCCCCAGCAACGGATCGCCGTCGCTGAGCTCGATGCAGGCCTTTGTGGGATCAAAACTGTCGCAGTTGCTCTTGTCGATGGTGAACCTGATCTTCGTGGTCCACATCACGTCGTGCTTGTAGTCCTTGTGATCGGCGAGCCGGCCCATGCATTTG
>DATNBT010000004.1:0-4901 GCA_035571855.1 Vicinamibacterales bacterium | reverse complement strand
CTGCAGCTGACGATCGACCTCGACGTCCAGAAGGCGATCGAGGACGCGTTCAAGGCGGCCGACGAAGGCGGGATCGCGAGCGCAGGCGCCGCGGTCGTGCTCGATCCGCGCACCGGCGAAGTGCTCGGGTTCACGAGCCGTCCGTCGTTCGATCCGAACACGTTCGCCGCGGGCATCGATCGCGCGACGTACGCGTCGCTCAACACCGACGAAGACAAGCCGATGGTGGACCGCGCGATTCAGGGGCGGTACTCGCCGGGCTCGACGTTCAAGATGGCCGTTGCCCTCGCTGGGCTCGAAGAAGGCATCATCACGCCGGATTTCAAGGTCTACTGTCCCGGGCACGCCAACTTCTACGGCCGCGAGTTTCACTGCTGGTCGGACCGCAAGGGCGGGCATGGCAGCATCGACTTGCGGCGCGCGATCGCCGAGTCGTGCGACGTCTACTTCTATACCGTCGCCAACATGGTCGGCATCGACAAGATCAACAAGTGGGCGACGGCGCTGGGTCTCGGCGTCATGAGCGGCATCGATCTGCCGAACGAAGTGCAGGGCCTCGTGCCCTCGACGCAGTGGAAGCTGGAGAAGCAGCACGAGAAGTGGTACGCCGGCGAGACGATCTCGGTCGGCATCGGCCAGGGCCAGGTGTCGGTGACGCCGGTGTCGATGGCCGTGTACATGGCGACGCTCGCCAACGGCGGTACACGCGTCACCCCGCACCTGCTCAAACAGGTCGACGACGGCCACGGGTGGAAGCCGGTCCCGGCGCCGGCGCCGAAGTCCGAAGTCGAGATTGATCCGGAGAAACTCGAAGCGATTCGCGACGGCATGTGGCGCGTCGTGAACACCGGCGGGTGGGCGACCGGCCAGACGGCGAGGATCGAAGGGCACGACGTCGTCGGCAAAACCGGTTCGTCGCAGATCATCTCCGCGCAGGGCCGTGCGAAGGCGGCGAACAAGACCGCGCGTAACCTTCGCGACAACGGCTGGTTCGTGTTCTTCGCGCCGAAAGACGATCCGAAGATCGCCGGCGTCGTCTTCCTCGAGCACGGCATCCACGGCGGCAACGCCGCGCGCGTCACGCACCACATCCTCCAGACGTTCTTCGCGAAACAGGACGGCAAGCCGCTGCCGCCGCCGCCGACGTCCGAGAGCATGCACTGGGATTTCCAGGACGCCGACCGGTAATGTTCGAACGCCGCCTCTACTATCACATCGACTGGGCGCTCGTCGCCGCCATGTTCTCGCTCTGCGCGCTGGGCGTGACGATGATCTACAGCACGACGTCGGATCCGACGCGTGCCGCGTCGCACCTGTGGCTGACGCAGCTGTACGCGATTGCCATCGGCGTGGTCGCGATGCTGGTCACGCTGTCGATCGACTACCGCACGTTCACGGACAAGTCGCACTGGATTTATCTCGCGCTCATCGCCGTCCTGCTGTACGTGCTGTTCTTCGGCACCGTGCAGATGGGCGCGCGCCGGTGGATTCCGCTCAAGGTGTTCAACCTCCAGCCGTCGGAGTTCGCCAAAGTCGGCGTCGCGCTCGTGCTCGCCAAGTTCTACGGCGAGAACCGCGGCATGCCGCAATGGACGGATCTCGCAATCGGCGGCGTCCTGACGCTGGTTCCGCTCGCGCTCATCTACAAGGAGCCCGACCTCGGCACGGCGGTCGTGCTGCTTCCCGTGTTCGTCGCGATCGCGTACCTCGCCGGCATGCGCCTTCGTGTGCTCGGCGTGGCGGTGCTCGCGATCGCGCTCGCCGCGCCCGTCGCGTGGACGTTTGTGCTCAGGCCGTATCAGAAACAGCGCATCACCTCGTTTATCGATCCCTCGCAGGATGCGAAGGGCGCCGGATACCAGCAGATCCAGGCGCGCATCACCGTGGGGTCGGGCGGACTCACAGGAAAGGGTTTCCGGAAGGGGACGCAAGGCCAGTTGCGGTTTCTCCCCGTGGCCCACAACGATTTCATTTTCTCGGTGCTGGCCGAGGAACAGGGATTCGCCGGCGTCCTGGTGGCGCTCGGCCTTTACTTATTCGTGATCCTGCGCGCGCTCGAGGCGGCCCGGCTGGCCAAAGATCGCCTCGGCTCGTACCTGGTTCTTGGCGTCCTCGCGAGCTTCACCTTCCAGGTGATCTACAACATCACCATGTCGGCCGGACTCGCGCCCGTCAAAGGACTCACGCTGCCGCTCATGAGTTACGGCGGGTCGTCGATGATAGCGACGCTCGCGGGCTTCGGCCTGGTGCTCAACGTGCGTATGCGCAGGTTCACGAACTGATATGGAGTTCGTGAATGACAAAGGAGATGATCATCTCCTCCAACGGCCACGAAACGATGGTGGCCATCCTCGAAGACGATCTCGCCGCTGAAATTTTCGTCGAGCGCGAACGCCAGCGCGGCGTCGTCGGCAACGTCTACAAGGGGCGCGTCAGCAAGGTCCTGCCGGGCATGCAGTGCGCCTTCATCGACCTCGGCCTCGAGCGAGACGGCTTCCTCTACGTCGCCGACGTCGTCGACGCGATGGAGGAGTTCGACAAGCTCGACTCGGGCGACGACGACGAGCCGGCGAAGGCCGAGGGTAAGGAGAACGGCAAGGACGCGCCGAAGGAAAAAGGTCCGCGGCCGCAGCCCAAGATCGAAGAGCTGCTGAGCGCCGGGCAAGAAATCCTCGTCGAGGTCGTCAAGGAGCCGCTCGGCACGAAGGGCGCCCGCCTGACGTCGCACGTGACGATGGCCGGCCGGTTCCTCGTGTTCATGCCGACGGTCGACCACATCGGCATCTCGCGCAAAATCGACTCGCGCGAGGAGCGCTCGCGGCTCCGCGGCATCGTGCGAGAGTTCCGCGAGCAGCACGGCTTCACCGGCGGCGTCATCATCCGCACCGCGGCCTCCGGACGCAGCAAGGAAGACATCGTCGCCGACCTCGAGAGCTTCCACAAGACCTGGCTCGAGATCCGGCAGAAGATGGAGTCGCGCCGCGCGCCCGCCGTCGTCTACCAGGAGGCGAGCCTCGTCGGCAAGCTCCTGCGCGATCTGCTGACCGACGAATTCCAGGCCATCCGGATCGACAGCGAGGTCGAGTACCAGCGCGTGCTGGATCTCGTCAACCGCATCCTGCCGAACCTGGCGCCGCGCGTGAAGCTGTACTCGAAGCCGTATCCGATCTTCGAGGAGTACGGCGTCCAGCAGGAAATCGACAACGCGCTGAAGAGCAAGGTGTGGATGAAGTCGGGCGGTTCGATCGTCATCAACCAGACCGAGGCGCTCGTCGCGATCGACGTCAACACCGGACGCTACGTCGGCAAGAAGTCGAGCGGGCGCCTGGAAGACACGATCGTCAAGACGAACCTCGAGGCCGCGAAGGAAATCGTCCGGCAGCTGCGCCTGCGCGATCTGGGCGGCATCGTCGTCTGCGACTTCATCGACATGGAGGAGAAGAAGAACCGCCAGAAGGTGTTCCAGGCGGTGGAGCAGGAGCTGCGGAAGGACCGGTCGCCGTCCAAAGCGCTCCAGGTCTCCGACTTCGGCCTCGTGATCATCACGCGCAAGCGCGTCAAGCAGAGCCTCGAGCGCGTGATGACCGAGCCGTGCCCGTACTGCTCGGGCTCGGGCGTCATCAAGTCCACGTCGACGATCTGCTACGAGATTTTCAACGAGGTGCGGAAGATCGGCGCCGAGCTGAACGGCAACCGCGTGCTGCTGCGGGTGAACCCGGAGATCGCGCGCGCGTTCCGTGAAGAAGAGAGCTCGGTGCTGCGCGATCTGCGGCAGTCAATCGGACGGGATGTGACGGTGAAGCCGGACACTCAGCTCCATCACGAACAATTCGACGTGATGGCTGTCTGACGTTCCGGCCTCCTACTTCTTCGTAATCACGATACTGCCGCTGAAGGTCCGCAGCTCGAGCTTCGCGCTGCCGTCGCCGACCGTCGACCGCAGCTCTTCGCGGCGCGGCCCGCGGCCGCGCGATCGATCGACGGTGGCGGCTCCTGGAATGTCCGAGCGTACCGATCCGCTGAAGCTCTCCGCGCTCAGCTCGAATCCCGTGTTGTCCGTCAGGTTGAATCGCACGTCGCCGGAATGCGCGTTCACCTCGTAGCGTCCGTTCCGCACCAGCGCGCCTGAGTATTCGAACCCGCCGCTGATCGACCGCGCGTTGAGCCGCTCGATCGACGCCGACTGCAGCACGATGTCTCCGCTCACGACGGTCGCGTCGAGCGAGCGCACCTTGATCCCGTTTACGTGGATGGAGCCGCTGACGGTCTGCACGGAGAGATCGCCGTCGTGCTGGACGCCGTTGAGATCCACGCTCGCCGACACCGTCCGCGCCCATTCGACGCGCGGCGTGTTGTTCGTGGAGACGTGTCCGCTGACGCTCTGCACCCGCACGCTGCCCTTGACGCCGGTGACCTTCACGTTGCCCGAGATCGACTTGAGGTCCAGCGTCGCGCCGTCTGGCACGCTGACGTTGTAATCGACCGACACGTTGTTGCCTGCCCGGAAGGACAGACCGTAGTCGGTGCTGATGTCGAGGCGTCCCGGCCGATCGTCGATGACGATCCGCACGCGATCCAGGAAGTTGCGATCGCCGCGTTTGACGGCGTCGATGGTCGCTTCGTCGCCCGGCGCCGCGGTGACGGTGATCTCGCCCGAGACGTTCGCGATGCTGACGCGGCCGTCGCGCCCGATCCTGATCTTGCGGGTGGGCTGGCGCTCGACCTGCTCCGGACCGCGGCGGCCCTGATAGAGCCGGACGAGGTTCGGTTGCGCGGCTGCGGCGCCGGCGGACGCCACGACGAGCGCCGCAATCGCAGACATTCGAATCAGTCGCATGCTATGTACCCTTCTGCTGCGCGGAAGGTCCCTTCCGCATTTCGTTGATGAGCGCCACCGTGTC
>DATNBT010000003.1:0-4421 GCA_035571855.1 Vicinamibacterales bacterium | reverse complement strand
GCCGCCGGCTGCACCACGGTGAACCTGCCCGACACGGTCGGCTACGCGACACCTGAGGATCACCGGGAATTCTTCGCCAGCATCATCGAGCGGGTGCCGAACTCCCACAAAGCGGTGTTCAGCGCGCATTGCCACAACGATCTCGGCCTCGCCGTCGCCAACAGCCTGGCGGCGATTCAGGGCGGCGTCCGCCAGGTCGAGTGCGCGAGCAACGGCATCGGCGAGCGCGCCGGCAACGCGTCGCTCGAGGAGTTCGTGATGGCGCTGCGCGTCCGGCAGGACGTGCTCCCCTACGACACGGCGATCCACTCGCCGGCGCTGTTCTCGGCCAGCCAGCTGCTGGCGTCGCTGACCAGCGAGCCGGTGCAGGCGAACAAGGCGATCGTCGGCCGCAATGCGTTCGCGCACGAAGCCGGCATCCACCAGGACGGCGTCCTCAAGGACGCGCGCACCTACGAGATCATGCGGCCGCAGGACGTCGGCCAGCAGCCGGAGCAGCTGGTCATCGGGCGCCACTCGGGCCGCCACGCGGTGCAGCGCCGCTGCGACGCGCTCGGCCTCGGCGTCACCGGCCCGGAAATCGAAGCCGTCTATCGCGCGGTCATCACCTTCGGCGAACATCGCAAGATCGTCGGCGACGGCGACCTCCGCCGCATCGTCGAGCGCATCCGCTCGGGCACGCAGGCGGTGGAAGAAGCCAACGGCGCGACCGAGCACGTCGGCTACGGACATGGGGTCTGAAGTTAGAACTGAGAAGTAAGAAGTTAGAACTGGATTTCCGAAGTTCTAAGTTCTAACTTCTTAGTTCTAACTTCGATGATCCCGCTTCGCGACGTCATCCCCTCCCGCACGTTTCCCTTCGTCACCATCACCATCATCGTCCTCAACGCGCTGGCCTGGATGCTGGAGCTGTCGCTCGATTCGCGCGACCTCCAGCAGTTCATCTACACCTACGGCGTCATCCCCGGCAATTTCCACGCGCCGACGCTCGTCACGTCGATGTTTCTGCACGGCAGCTGGATGCACATCCTCGGGAACATGTGGTACCTCTGGATCTTCGGCGACAACGTCGAGGACCGGTTCGGCCACGCCGGATTCGTCCTCTTCTACCTGTTCTGCGGATTCGCGGCCGCGCTCGGACAGATCCTGATCAACTCGAGCTCGATGCTGCCGACCATCGGCGCCAGCGGCGCCATCGCGGGCGTGATGGGCGCGTACTTCGTCATGTATCCGCAGTCGCGCGTGCTGACGCTCGTCCCGATCGTCTTCTACATCGACATCATCGAGCTTCCCGCGATCGTCCTGCTCGGCTTCTGGTTCCTGATGCAGCTCTTCAACGCCGGCGCCGTCGCCGTCGCGACCAACAGCACCGGCGGAGGCGTCGCGTTCGCCGCGCACGTCGCCGGCTTCCTCGTCGGAATGGCGAGTGCCTTTGTGTTCAGGAAGCGGGACCCGCGGTGGGATCTGGAGGCTAGAGGCTAGGGGCTGGGGACTAGGGGCTAGGGTCTGGAAACGCGCGCGAGTTCCGTCAGCAGACGTTCGAGCTCGGCATCGTAGGCCTCCTGGCTCATCGTCGACTTTCGTGCTTTGAGTGAGGCAATCGCCGATTCGAGATCCGCCTGGCGTTTCGAGCCGCCGGCACGAGACTGCAGGAACGTCGCGCGCGCGACCGCCTCTTCCGTGATCAGCGCGCGCTCGGTCGGCAGCTGGTTGTGCTGATCGAACCACGTCCGGACCTTCGCCGACGCGTACTGAAACGCCTCGAGCATCGACACGCGGCCGTCCTTGTCCGCGTCGGCGGCGGCGTCGGTGAACGCCGTCACGAAGAATTCCGGAAACACCGTCTCGAACTGCTGCGCCGCCGACTCGTTCGCGCTGATGACGACGCGTCCGGGTGACGACAGCTGCGTGAAGAACACGTAGCTCGACGACGAGGTGTCGACGAAGACGGTGCGGCCGTCGATGCCTTTGAGCTCCGCGGCCCAATCGGCCGCTCTCATATCCGGTCCGACCAGATTGAACTTGTCGTCGGTGCCGTGACCGATCAGCGCCACGAACAGGACATCGTCCCTCGTCATCCGCGCGCGCAGCGCCTGAAACGCCTGATGCACCTGTTCGCGTGTCGCTTCACCGAGCGACAGCACGTGATCATCGCCGTAGCCGAACTTCACCTTCAGCGTCGTCACGAGCGTCGTCCGCCAGCCGTCGTACTTCGTCGCGTACGTGGGGCCGCCCGACGCGCCGGACACGATCAGCGCGTACGTGTCGGCCGATGCCGTGGACGCCGCGACGGCAGTCGCGGCGAAGACAAGCACGGCAAGGCGGAGCGGCGTCATCGCCAGCCCCAGCGGCGGCGCAGCGTCCACTCGACGCACAACAGCGCGGCGACGAGCACAAACACCCACGCACGGTCCCAGAGATCGCGGGTCTCCGGGGGGAGCTGAGCGCTCACGAGCTCGTCGACCCACGAGGCGACGCGTGACGCGTCGGCCGCGCGAACATAGCGTCCGCCGGACTCGCGCGCGAGGCGGCGCAGGACGCCTTCGTTGAGCCGCGGATCGGCGAACTCGGGATCCGACCCGCCGACGAGCACCATGCGATCGCGGCTGCCGGCGGTCTTCGCTCCGCGCGTCGCTTCGGCGTGAATCCGGTAGACGCCGGCGTCCGGCGGCGTGAACACCCTTCCCGCCGGATTCGCGGCGCCGTCGCCCTTTGCGACGGTGACGGCCACCTGTGCATCGGTCACCGGCGAAAACGCGGCATCACGAACCGCGACGTCGATCGTCGCGCTGTCGCCCGGCGCCGGCGTGTGCGACAGCGAGATCGACACGGGATCCGGCGCCGACGTCGCGAGCCAGCGGACCGCCTGCCGCCAGAACAGCTCGTGGCTGCGATCCGCGGACGCCGCGAGCATGCGCCAGCGCCACGAGGCTTCGCCGCCGAAGATCATCGACCGGCCCTGTCCGTACTGCTGGACCGCGACGATGGGAAACATCCCTCCGTCGGGAGTCGACGCAACGCCGAGCACGGACGCGCCCGGACGCGGCTGGCCGAGCGGCGCGATCGCCGCCAGCGCCGGCAGCGCCGCCCATTTCCGGCGTGTCTCCTCGCCTGATGCGCCAAGCCGCATGATCGGATGCGACTCGCCGTCCGCGGTCACGATCAGTTGATTCGGCGTCGAGCGTTCGTCGGGAGCAAACGATGCACGGGCGACCCCGGCGCGCCGGTCGTCGAGCTCCACTGGAAGTACCGGTTCGAGCGCGGTGCCGATCACACCGCCGCGAGACAGCGAGCGGCTGCCGGCGACGAGCACTCCGCCGCCGCGCACGGCGACGAAGTCCGCGACGAGCGCGAATTGCGGCCGCGTGAACAGATCGGCGTCGACGTTGGCGAGGACGAGGGCGTCGTAGGAAAACAGATCTTCGCGGCGCTGCGGAAAGCCGGTCGCGAGCGAGGCCGCGCGGTCCGCGGGCGCCTGGATCACGAAGGTGTCGCGGGCGTCGACGTTGCGTCCCTTCCGGACGATCGAATCGACGTCGAGACCGGAGTCCGCCGCCCACGCCCGCATCATGAAGCTGTGCTCGAACCCCGGAGCGCCGGCGATCACGAGCACACGTCGCTTCCGGCCTGCCGCCTCGACCAGCACGCTTCGCGCGTTGTTTTCGACGATGTCTTCGCCGGTGGCGGCGGGGATCTCGGCGCGATAGACCGTCGATTTGAGCGCATCGGGAATCACCGTGAACCGCACGCGATCGGGCGAGGCATCACCGGACGGCGTCACGCGCTTCGTCGAGACAAGCGCCCCGTTCGCGAACAGCTTCACGTCGTACGGAGCCTGGCCCAAGCCCGCGCTCGTGGTCGCGACGTCGATGTCGACGGACGCATCGGTCAGCCGCTGTTCGCCGGCGGCAATGCCGACGACTTCGCGATCCCGCATGACGTCCGCGGCGCCGACACCGATCGCGAACACCGGCACCGCGTTCGCGCGATCGGCGGATCCGGCGTGGCCTGTGTCGTCGCCATCGGAAATCAGCACGACGCCGGCGACACGCCGTCCCCGAAACCTGTCCCGCACGGCGGCAACTGCGCCAGTCAGGTCGCTGGCCGTGACGGTGCCCGCGTCGATGACGCTCGTTTCGTATTTGCTCGACAGCGCCGGAACGAGATCGAACTGCGCGATCGCCTTCGCCCTCGCGAGACGGGTCGTGCCGTCGGCGTCGGCGATGCGCATGCTTCGCGAGACGTCGACGAGGACCGGCACGACGGCCCGGTCCGGCGACGCCGGCGGCAGCAGCATCTTCGGCCCGACAAGGATGACGAGCAGCGACAGAATGGCGGCGGCACGGAGCGCGATGAGCACGGCACGCTGCGTCCTCGGGAAGCCGGTCACCGTGTCCTGCCCGCGATGGCTTTGAAGTACG
>DATNBT010000002.1:0-9141 GCA_035571855.1 Vicinamibacterales bacterium | reverse complement strand
CGTCTGTCAACAGTTCTGCGCACCACCTGTCAGGTTTGACAGTTGGGTTTGGATGACACGCCGACTTTGCGGATAATCAGCGCGTCCGGACCCCGAGAGAGCGAAGCGAGCCGAAGGGAGTTACGAATGGCGAAGTCGAAGACGACGTCCGTCAGCCGGCGCGGATTTCTGAAACGGACAGCCGCGGGTGCGGCGGCGGCGCTTGCCGTCAAGCCGGGCTCCGTGGCCGCGCAGGCGCAGACCGAGCCGGTCCGCCCGGCGGCGCCGCCCGCGAGCGCGCGCACGGTCGCACTCGAGACGTCCACGCCTCCGCCGGTCGCCGACGTCTACACGACCGATCGCCCCGGCGCCGACTTCATGGTCGACGTCCTCAAGTCGCTCGACTTCGACTACATCTTCGCGAATCCGGGATCGAGCTTCCGCGGACTGCAGGAGTCGTTCATCAACTACGGGAAGAACACGAAGCCGGAATGGATCACGTGCTGCCACGAAGAGTCGTCGGTCGCGATGGCGCACGGGTACTTCAAGATCGAAGGTAAGCCGATTCTCTGCATGGCGCACGGCACCGTCGGTCTCCAGCACGCGTCGATGGCGCTCTACAACGCGTACGCGGACCGCGTTCCCGTTTATCTGGTCCTCGGCAACGAACAGGAGATCGCGTTCCGCCGCAGCGACGTCGAATGGACGCATTCCGTGCAGGACGCGGCGGCGATGGTGCGCGACTACACGAAGTGGGACGACTCGCCCGTCTCGCTCGGCCACTTCGCCGAGTCGGCGGTGCGCGCCTACAAGGTGATGATGACGCCGCCGATGGAGCCGGTCGTCATCGCCGCGAACGGCGGCCTGCAGGAAGAGCCGATGCCGGAAGACGATCGGCGCACGCTGCGGGTGCCGAAGCTCGTGATTCCGTCGCCGCCCGCCGGCGACGCCAACGCCGTCGTCGACGCCGCGAAGCTGCTCGTCAACGCCGACAACCCCGTCATCGTCTGCGGCCGAGTCGCGCGGACGCCGAACGGCATCAAGCTCCTCGTCGAGCTCGCCGAAACCCTGCAGGCCGACGTCATCGACCGGAAGTTCCGCATGAACTTCCCTTCGCGACATCCTTTATTCAATACGGCCGCCGCGCCGCCCGACCTGTCGCGCGTCGTCGCCGGCGCCGACGTCGTGCTCGGCCTCGAAGTGCCGGACTTCTGGAACGCGACGCACGCGCAGACGCCGATCAACCGCATGGGCATGGCGTCGCGTCCGATCACGAAGCAGGGCGCGAAGCTCATCACGATCACCTCCGGCGATCTCTTCAGCCGCAGCAACTACCAGGACTTCGGCCGCTACGCGGAAGTCGACCTCGCGATTGCCGCCGACGCCGAAGCGACGCTGCCGTCACTCATCGAAGCGTGTAAACGACTGATGACGCCGGAGCGGAAACGCATCGCCGAGGAACGCGGACGCAAGCTCGCGGCCGAACACAAGCGCACGCGCGATCGCGACTTCGATCTCGCGGCGATCGGCTGGGACGCGAGCCCGATCACGACGGCGCGGCTGTCGATGGAGCTGTACAACGTCATCCGGAAGGAAGACTGGTCGTTCGTCTCGGACACGACGTTCATCAGCTGGTGGCCCGTCCGTCTGTGGGACATGGACAAGCCCTATCACTTCATCGGCGGCCACGGCGCGTACGGCGTCGGCTACCAGGCGCCGGCGGCGGTCGGCGCGGCGCTCGCAAACAAGAAGCACGGGCGCATCAGCGTCAACATCCAGTGCGACGGCGATCTCAACTACGCGCCCGGCGTGCTGTGGACGGCGGCGCACCACCGGATTCCGCTGCTCAACGTCATGCACAACAACCGCGGCTATCACCAGGAGCGGATGTTCCTGCAGGACATGGCGTCACGCGCCGGGCGGGGCATCGAGAACACGCACATCGGCGTCGCGCTCGACAGCCCGAACATCAACTACGCGACGCTCGCGAAGGCGTACGGCATGTGGAGCACCGGACCGATCGAGAACCCGAAGGATCTCGGTCCCGCGCTGAAGGCCGCGCTCGACGTCGTGAAAAAGGGCGAGCCCGCGCTCGTCGACGTCGTCACGCAGGCGAGGTAACCATGAAGACGATCCCGTTTGTCACGTTGGTCTTCGCCGCGGTGACGGCGCTTGCCCCGAGCGACAGCCGAGGGGCGGCGCAGCCGACGGCGCCGGCCAACAACATCCAGAACGGCAAACGTCTCTTCGAGCGCGACGGCTGCTGGGAATGCCACGGCTGGGCGGGCCAGGGCGGACGCGATGGCGCGCGTCTCGCCGACACCGCGCTGACCACCGCGCAGCTCACGCGCTACGTGCGCAAACCCACGGGCGCGATGCCGGCCTACATCGACAAGGTCATCAGCGATCAGGAACTCGCCGACATCTGGGCGTACCTGAAGTCGATGCCGGCGCCGAAACCCGCGAAGGACATCCCCCTGCTCAACGAACTGAAAGGACAATAACCGGTGCTGGCTCTGATCCTGGTTGCGCTGCTCCACCACTCGTTCGGCGCCGAGTACGACGTCAACTCGCCGATCACGCTCACGGGAACGCTCACGGCGATTGAATGGACCAACCCGCACACGCACTTCTATCTCGACGTGAAGGACGCGAGCGGCAAAGTCGTCAACTGGAAGTTCGAAGGCTACAACCCCAGCGTGCTGATCCGCACCGGCTGGAAACGCAACGTGACGATGAAGGTCGGCGACACGATCACGGTGTTCGGCTGGCGCGCGCGCGACGGCGGCAACTGGGCGCACTCGCGCGAGATCACGCTGCCTGACGGGAAGAAGATGTTCTTCGGTCCGCCGGCGGGCACCGGCGACGGCGGCGCGCAGCCGGCCGTGGAGGTGAAATGAGGTTCACGTTCACGGTTCAGGGTTCAGCGTTCGCAGCCGCACTGCTCTTCTGTGCGACGGCGGCATCCGCGCAGGTGCCGCGCATGGGCGCGCATCCGGATCTCACGGGCATCTGGCAGGGCGGGAGCACGACGCCGGGCCCGTGGGAGGAAGCCAACGGCGGCTCCGGCGTCGGCGGCACGGGACGGAATCCAAACGCGCCGGCGGTGTTGTCGTCCAACGATCGCCCGGCCGGGCGCGAAGGCGCACCGTATCAGGACTGGGCCGCGAAGAAAGTGCTCGAGTCCTTCAACAAGCGGGGCATCGACGATCCGACCGCGCAGTGCCTGCCGGGCGGCATCCCGCGCTCGGTGACGCTCGGCCTGTTTCCGCAGCAGTTCGTGCAGACGCCGACGCAGGTCGTGATGCTGTACGAATACATGAACGTCTTCCGCGTGATTCCGTTCGCGTCGAAGCACCCCGACGACATCCTTCCGTCGTACATGGGCAACGCGATCGGACGCTGGGACGGCGACACGCTCGTCGTCGACAGCATCGGCTTCAACGACAAGACGTGGCTCGCCGGCACGGGCACGTTCCACTCCGAGGATCTCCACATCGTCGAGCGCTTCACGCGCGTCAGCAAGGACCGCATCAACTACGAAGTGACGATGGAGGATCCGAAGGTGCTGACGAAGCCGTGGAAGCTGACCTCGTCGCTCATGCTGCGCGAGGGCACGCACCTCGACGAGTACATCTGCGCCGAGAACAACCTCGATCCCGGCCGCTACGAGCAGCTGCTCAAAGCGGGCGTGAAGATCACCAGGTAGACCAGCCGACGAAGACGGACGCGTACGCGCCGCCGCGTCCGTCGTGCTCGCTCTCGTGACCGCCGCGCGCGCCCACATACGCGTGATGGTCAAGCCGCGCGTATCCTGTCGCGTCCAGCGTCGTGACGCCTGAACTGTTGTCGTAGGTGACCGACGGATTGAGGCCGAAGCGCTGCTCGAACGGATGCCGCACCTCAACACGTATCAGGTTGCCGCGGATTTTCTGCGGCAGCGCGGCCGGCAATCCCTGAAACACCGCTGAATAGTGATAGCTGATCCCGACGAAGTAGCCGGGATGCGCTTTCGTCGACAGGAACTGCGCGCCGAACAGCATCGACGCGGTGTCGTTGAGCCGCGTGTCGGTCTTCCGCTGCAGCGTCTGCGGATCGGCGAAGTCGTACTCGGCGCGGTTGAAGCGATAGTCCGCGTGGATGAAGAACGCGTACGGCACGTCGGTCCGGTTCTTCGGGTGCCAGATGATGTTCGTCAGCTGAAATCCCAGCGACGCGTGGCGCCGCAACCCGCGGGGATCGACCGATGTTGCGGGATCCGCGGATCCGACCGGCGCGCTCGCCAGGATGCCGTAGTTGTCGTCGCCGCTGCGGAGCGCGATGTGGGCGGTCGCGGCCACGTCGGACCCATGCGCATCGACGACCCCCTCCGGCCCCGGCGTCAGAGGCGACAGTAATAAAGGATCAAAGACCACCGGGTAGATGATCGAGGCCCTGGCCGCATCCCGTTGCTGGCCAAACAGTTCCGTCTGAGCAACCGCAGGCACCGCGTAAAGAAGCCAAAAGAGATTGACCGACCAAAACAGTCGGATATAAGCTGGGCAGGTAATCTTGAGACTTGATCTCATTTTTCCTTTCTGGAGCCTGCATTGATTCGACGCCTGCTGATTCTCTCCGCCGCTGCCCTGGTTCTCCAACTGATTCCCTCGCGCGCCGCCGCACAGGAGCACGCGTACTTCGTCACCTACGACCACTACCTCGAGGAGCCGGGCAACCTGGAAATCGGCCTCTCGAGCACAAGCGGCCTCCCGCGAAACGGAGAGAGCCCGTACCACGCGCCGTGGCTCGAGATTGAATACGGCGTCTCCGGATGGTGGACCACCGAGATGTACCTCGAAGGCGTGACCACGCATCGCGACGGGTCCGGATTCACCGGCGTCCGTTGGGAAAACCGCTTCAGGCCGCTCAAGAGCGAGCACGCGATCAACCCGGTGTTGTACTTCGAGTACGAGCGCACCAACGAAGCCAGCCGGATTCAGAAAGAAATCGTCGGCAGCGGCAGCCTCGACTTCCAGCCGATCTCATGGCTCCGCTCGGAGACGATGCACGAGCTGGAAGCGAAGCTGATTCTCTCCAGCGCGGTGCGCGGCTTCAATCTGTCCGAGAACTTCATCGCCGAAAAGAATCTGTCGGAGGACGAAGGCGTCGAGTTCGGCTACAGCCTCGGCATCTCCCGTCCGCTCGCTGCGCTCGCGAGCGGCACCCCGTGCCGTTTCTGCGCCGAGAATTTCGTCGCCGGCGTCGAGGCGTTCGGCGGCCTCGGCTCGACCCTCGAGTTTGGACGCGCCGGGCAGCGCCACTACATCGCACCGGTGCTCGCCTGGCGCATCGCCGATCGCGCGACGATCAAGGCCTCGGTCGCCGCGGGGCTGACGCCGGCAAGCGATCGCCTGCTCGTCCGCATCGGCTACATCTACGAATTCAGCACGCGAGGCCGGAAGTGAACGCGACTCTTTCACTGGTGCTGTCAACAGCGATTCTCGGCGGTGCGATTGCACACGACGCTTCCTGGCAGGCCCCGGCTGATGCGGCGGCGCGCGTGAACCCCCTCGCGAGCCGCGTCGAGGTGGCGGCGGGCGGAAAGAAACTTTTCGGCCAGCGGTGCAGCGAATGCCACGGGGCCGACGCCCGCGGAACGGACAAAGCGCCCGACCTCACCTCCAGCGAGGTTCAGGCGCAATCCGACGGCGAGTTGTTCTGGAAAATCAGCAGCGGAAACACCCGCCGCGGCATGCCGGCATTCAGCAACCTGCCGGAGCCGCAGCGGTGGCAGCTCGTGATGTATCTGCGATCGCGGTAGTGCCGTTACGGGACGACGACGATCGGGGCGCGCCAGAAGGCCGCTTTCTGGCTCGTGGTATCGAGCACCGTCACCTGGCACTCGTAGCGGCCGTTCGCGAGCTCGGCGAGCGGCACCGAGAAGCGCAGCGGTATCGCCTTCGACTTCGCGTCCAGTCCATCGACGACCGGAAGCGGCGCCGTCTCGAGCACCTTCGCGCCGTCGCGGTAGAACGTCGCGAACGCCACGAGGGGTTCCATCTTCTCCTGGGTCCGCTCGTACGCCTGCAGGAAGACGAACATGTCCTTCTGCTTGCTGAAGACGCGCGTGACGCTCGGAATGAGCTTCTGCCCTTCGTACACCAGCGGATCGGCGTTGACGTTCTTCTCCGCGTCGGTCCGCTGGACGTTGAAGATCGCCTCGTTGAACGGCACGCGCTGGCTGCTCAGCACCACGGTGCTGATCGGAATCCGTTTCTCTTCGCGCATCAGATTGGGAATCGTGAAAGCGGCCTGGAACGTGCCGATGCGCCCGGTCACCGAATCGCGGACGAGCAGTTTGAGTACGTACTTGCCGGGCAGCAGCGTGAAGCCGGTCTGGTACTGAATCGGCCGCTTCGAGAGCTGCGCGGCGACGTCGTCGGTCAGCTTGGCGTCGAGCTTGTCGCGGACGTTCTGGATCGTGATGCCGTACTCGTCCTTCACCTCGCCGATGAAGTCGAGGACGGTGCGCTGCGCGCCGCGCTTGCGCGCGAGCTCGAGCTCGCTGCCGGGAATCTTGACGGCGACCGGCACGAAGTACTCGGCGCGATTGAGCTGGAAGTAGTTCACTTCCATCGCCACCGTGATTTCCGTCACCGGGTTGTCGAGCATCAGCGCTTCTTCGAGCTGACGTTCCTTGTCGGCTTCGTTGAACTTCGCGAATTCCTTGTCGGCGTAGTAGCCCTGGCGGAACGTGACTTCGGCGTTCTGCACCGTTGCCGACGCGGCGAGCGAGATCTTCACGCGGTGGAACTTGCCGTCGAGCGCCGTGTGGGTGCTGTAGAACCCGAGGATGTAATAGCTCGACACGGCGTCGGCCGCCTGCACGATGCCCATCGAGAGATCGTTGTTGTCGAACAGCGCCTTCCCGCCCGTGTCCTTGCCGAGCGCGTAGAGCGTGTCCTGCGACCGCTGGAACGCGTTCATCTGCTGGCTCGCCTGCTGGCCCGTGAACATGGCGATGCCGCCGGGCGAGCGCCGCGTCGCGTCGCCGAGCGGCGCGTCGGCGACGAGCCCGCGCGCGTCGACGGGGAAAATCGCCACGTTCGAACGCAGCGCGGCGTTCGTCGTCGCGCGGAGCTGCGCCATGTTGTCGACGCCGTTCAGCTGAAGGAAACTGGCGAAGTACACGAGCGACTTCTGGTCCGGCAGCGGGCGCAGCATGCTGACCGCCGTCTGCAGCGCCGCCAGCTGACGATCGGTATTCAGAATCGCGAACTCCGCGTCGTCCTGGCCGAAGGCGGTGCCCTCTTCGAGCTGATCGGGAATGCCGTCGCCGTCCTTGTCTTCGCCGAAGACGAGCGTCTCGACCGCTTCCTGCAGCGTCGCCTTGTTGTCGGTGAAGTCCTGCCGCACGCGCACGCCGCCGCCCTGGAAGCCCATCACGGCGACGAGATCCGCCGGCGTCATCTGCGTCTTGATGTACTTGATGGCCGCGTTGTAGGCGCGCAGCGTGTCGGCCGGCGGCATCGCGGTCATGTCGAAGTACAGAATGATCAGCCGCTTGTTGCGGTACTTGATGTCGCCCGGCTGGCCGGACGCGATCTTCACGTCGGTCGCCCCTTCGACCTTCTTCGGCTCCGGTGCTTTCGTCAGCGGATCCGGCGCGTCGGCGTCGCCGACCGTGATGCTCCCGTTCGCGCGCGGCGGAGGCAGCTTCTGGAACTCGACGAAGGAGACACTCTGCGGCTCGTTGTCTTCGGTGACGACGAAATCCTTCGCGGTCAGGCCTTCGACCGGCTTTCCGTCTTTGTCTTTCACGGTGACGGTCTGCACGATCAGCCGCGTGGTGGTGCGGAACACCGGCGTTCCCGGCGGCGGCGTCTGCTGCTGTTGCGCCTGCTGCGCGAAGACGGCGGCGCCGAGCAGCGCCGCGAGTGTGACGCTCAGTATGGTGCGCATCAGAATCGAAGCCTCATCGTGCTCTGCACCTTTCGTGGCGTGTTGGTGGCGCCCGGCAGCCCGAACAGCGGACCGCCGAAGATCGTGTTCACACCGACGTACGTCTCGCGATTCAGCAGGTTCGTCGCGTCGAGGCGCCAGTCGAAGCTCACGCGCTCGGTGAACTGGAACGTGCGGGTGATCCCGGCATTGAAGACGAACTGCGCGGGACCGACCGCGGAGTTGCGTCCCGCGTCGCCGAACTGACCGGCAGCCGGCGCCGAGTAGGCCGCCGGATTCAAATAGTACCCGGACGGCGCGTCGAGCGGCGCACCGGTCAGATTCGGCCGCATCGCGCCGACGATGCCGGTGCCGGGAAACGGCGCGAGAATCACGGGCGTGAACGGCGTGCCGCTGCCGGCGGTCAGGTTGCCGGTGATCGTCCACCCTTTGAACAGCTTGCCCTTCCAGCCGTCGAGCAGCGCGCCGCCGCTGGCGCCCATGCCCGTCGTGTACTGGACGGTCGCGACGACCTGGTGCCGCTGATCGAAGTTCGACGGCGCGTACTCGGCGTCGAGATTGCGCCAGTCCTGCGCGATCGCCGCGCCCGCGAGGTTGACCCCGGCAAACGCCGTCGCGTTGTCGCGCGCCTTCGACAGCGTGTACTGCACGGACGAGGTGAGGCCGTTGCGAAGCCGCCGGCGGACCATGAGCTGTGCCGCGTGACGGCTCGAGCTGCCGTTCGACGTCAGGTACACGAATCCGGTCGGACACGCGGGACACGGATTGACCGCGCCGGGCGCGTAGCTGTTCGGCACGAACTCCTGCAGCAGGTCGGTGCCCTTCGTCCCGAGATACGTCGCGGACACGGTGAGCGACCCGGGCAGGTCGCGCTGCACGATCGCCTGCCAGTTCTGCGCTTCGCCGACACGCAGGTGCGGATCGATCGCGAACGTGTTCGTCTCCGCGGCCGCGGGCGCGTTGAATCCGTTCGCGAGCGTCAGCGGCGCCGACGCACTCGTCGCCGCCGTGAACGCCTTCGACAGCGGCGGCTGCTGCGCGAGCAGCAGCGTCATCGCCTGATAGACATTCTGATTGCGGTAGATGCCGTAGCCGGCACGCACGACGAGCGACGATCCGGGAATCGGCCGCCACGCGATGCCGATGCGCGGCTGAAATCCACGCACATCAGGCCGGAGGAGGCCGTCGCCGACGACTGGGCGCGCCGTTGTGAATCCGGGC
>DATNBT010000001.1:0-2282 GCA_035571855.1 Vicinamibacterales bacterium | reverse complement strand
ATCGCGGAGCGCGAGAAAATCTTTGCCGAGCTGCTTGAGCCACTGCGCCACCGCCGTCGGCGTGGCCGGCGTGACAGCCGCCGACAGCGCCGCTTCCATGTCCGCGGCGGTCTTCCAGCGCTCGTTGCGATCGACCGCGAGCCCGCGCCGGATGATCGGATCGAGCACTTCGAGCTGACGCCACCGGTTCGGGCCGAGCCACTCCTTTTCTTCGGAGAGCGCTTCGGTGATCGGCGGCAAGGCGCCGTGCATGATCTCGTGGATCAGCTCGGCCTCCGACTGCGCGGTGTGGTGCAGGCGGTGGCCGACGATCAGCTCCCACAGCACGACCGCGAGCGAATAGACGTCGCTCTGCTGCGACGACTGGCCGCGGATCTGCTCGGGCGCGGAGTATGCGAGCTTGCCCTTGAACACGCCCTCGCGCGTGATGTGCGCGGCCATCGTCGCCTTCGCGATGCCGAAGTCGAGCAGACGCGGCGTGCCGTCCGTCGCGATCATGATGTTCTGCGGCGAAACGTCGCGGTGGACGACGTTGAGCGGTGCGCCCATCTCGTCCGTCGTTTCGTGAGCAGCCTGCAGGCCCGCGAGCACGCCGCACGCGACCGCGACCGCGACGTTCAGCGGGACGTGGACCTTCGCTTCGTGCGCGGTGCGCAGCAGCCAGTGCAGCGGCGCGCCGTGGACGTACTCCTGGACGAGCACGACCTCTTCGCCCGTGGTCACAACGTCGAGGACCGGCACCACGTTGCGGTGGTGGACCTTCGACGCGATCCGCGCCTCGTCGAGGAACATCTGGACGAAGTCCTGATCCTCGGCGAACTCGGGGTGCAGGCGTTTCGCAGCGACGATGCGCGTGAAGCCCTCGTCGCCAACCAAGCGGGCGATGTGAATCGTCGCCATGCCACCGCGCGCGATCTGGCGGTGGAGGAGGTAACGGCCGATGACGATCGCTTGACGACCGGGATCGGTATTGGTGGGGACTTCGTTCATACGCCTCTCATTCGAAGAACTGAATCGCGCTGCCGGCCGTCCAGAAGTACAGGTTCTTGAACGTGCCGCCGGGCTGGATGCTCGTGCCCCAGACCGAGCTGGAGTACGTGTGATTCGCCGACGAGAACGTGGCGGTCGCGCCGAGGCCGAGGCTGAGCTGCGGCAGCTTCTCGAACGCGGTGACCAGGCTCTCGGGCGTGAACGGACCGTCGTGCGCCATCAGGCCCGCGATGAAGATCTTCGCGTCGATGTAGCCCTCGAGCGACGTGAACGACGGTGTTGCACCGGCGCCCGCGATCGCCTTGTTGTAGGCGACGACGACATCGCTGGTGTCACTTTGATAGTTCGGCACGACCTGCGAGACCGTGACGTCCTGGGTGAACGGCATCTGACCGCTCGGGGTCGTGATCGTGCCCATCCCGACGAGCCGATCCGACAGCGCGTTCGGGCCGACGAACGACACGTTGCTGAAGTACAACTTCAGGCGGTTCGCCTTGTCGAGTGAGGTCTGCTGGCCGTCGAACTGCCACTGGCGGAGCAGCTGGATGAACTGCGCGCCGGCGCCGTAGGTGTCGGTCATCATGATGCCGAACGGCTGAGTGCCGGTCGTCGTCGACAGGATGCCGGCGATGTATGCCTCGGCCATCGCGGCCTGTGCCGGCACGCTGGTGTCGTCATTACGCGTGTAGCGGAAGCGCGCGATCTTCTGCGAGCCGGTGAGCTCCGCGTAGTCGACCGCGTACGCGTTGACGAACCCGTTGTAGCCGGCGTCGCCGAACGTGTCGTTCTGATCGAACGAGATGAGGTTCGCGTAGCCGGTGACGAGGCGCTTCTTGAACAGGTCCATCGTCGCCTGCGCTTCTTGGTCGTAGCCGGCGCGGACGTTGAACACGTACTTCGAGCACTCGCCAGCAGTCGCCGTGCCGTCGCGCAGGATCT
This sequence comes from Vicinamibacterales bacterium, assembly GCA_035571855.1. Classification (GTDB taxonomy): domain Bacteria; phylum Acidobacteriota; class Vicinamibacteria; order Vicinamibacterales; family CAVVIG01; genus DATNBT01. Next base: position 353 of record DATNBT010000001.1, on the reverse strand, counting down.
TGTCTGCACCGGTGAACGCGCCGAAGTAGACCGTGCCGGTCTCGAGCGCGACCGGCGCCGCGCGCACCATCGTCGGTGTGCCGACGTTCCCGAGGAACGCGAGGACCGCATTCGGGCCGCGCGACAACGCGGTCGCCGAGATCGCAGTCGTGTTGCCGTGGCCGTCGGGCTCCGGCGTCGACGTCGACGGGCACTTCGGCGGCTCCGACGACGACATGATCGCGTCGGTGAACGCGCGTGCGGCCATCTCGGCGGTCGGCGGGTCGTAGGCGTCGTCGCGGAAGTCCAGCACGAGCTGGCGGCCGCGAATGCCGCCCGCCGCGTTCTGCTCCGCGAGCGCGAGCTCGACGCCG